>CAZHPP010000091.1:0-10588 GCA_964534535.1 uncultured Victivallales bacterium
TAGATCAGTTCGAGATACAGACTCGCGGACCAGCCGTAGTCGTGGAACACCTGACAGCTGACGTCCTCGCACGGGTCCTTCAGGGAAAGGATGAACGTAAGCTTGTCTCCTGGAGAAAGTTCGGATTTTTCCGGGACCGCGTCCAGACTGTTTTCCGGAGATTTTACAAGCTTCACTGCGCCGAAGCGGAACTTCATGCTGTAAAGATAGAACGTCATGACCGTATCCAGCGGAGCCGAAACTTCGGACAGGCGGACCGTATAGAGTCCCTCCGGGATCTGGAGAACGTTCCCGGCAATTCCCCCGATCCGGCTGACCTGGAATCCCCACGCATGATAGTTCGACGGTACCGGAATCCGTTCCGCCTTCTCAAGGCTGAAGACGAACCAGCTTTCCGGAACGATCCGGATGTAGCGGGTTGCCCGGGAAGAAATTTCAAATCCCGTCCCCTTCGGCAATGCGGTCATCCGGATGTCTTTCCCGAACCATGCGCCGGAAACGTTCCGTTCCGATGTCTTGAGGGCGCTCCCATCCTCTTTCCAAAGGATTTCCTCTGCGGATGTGCCCAGCGCCAGGAGAAAAGCGGTGGCGAAAAGGTGTGCTTTCATGGAAAATCCTTTATTTCAGAAGTTCGATTTCATAAAGTTCGATCTTGTCTTTGGGGAATTCGAGACGGAGTTTGACGGTGCGGAGCTTTTCCGGATATTCGTACATCAGCATGTACTCGCCGTTTTCCGTGCGGGAAGGTTTCGGCGAAAGCCATTCGCCGTGCTTGCGGATTTTCAGGACCGCGCCGTCCAGATGCGCTCCGTAAATTCTGATTCTGCGGAACTCCGGAACGAATTTCGGGAATGCGATTTCATAATATTTGTCTTTGCCCCAGGTCTGATACCATGCAAGCACGTCCGTGACGCCGTCGAACATCTTATATTGCGCACTGCTCGGCTGGGACGTGGTGATTTCCACATCTTTCCACCGGTCGAAGAGGAGGTTTTCCTTCCCGCGGGCAAGGCGTTCGGCCTCCTGTTTCCGGACCAGTTCCCGGACCTCGGCGAGGGACGGCAGGCCGGAATCCATCTTCCGGCTCGTCCCGACGATGACCTCGTGCGCGGCCAGACGGAACGAGAAATCCGAAAAAGTCCGGGTTCCGCGGAATTCGAGGAATTTCCCGTTCAGTCCGGAGAGCTTCACGTCCAGCGGCCCGGCCGTAAAATTGACGAGCGCGAACATGCGGTCGCGTCCATCCGGGGAGATCCAGAGCGCGGCCTCATATTCCTGCGTGCGGGCGACGGTGGTCCGTTTTCCGTGGAGAAGCAGGTCCTCCAGCGCAGCACAGGACGAAAAGAGATAACGGGTGCCTTCGTAAAGTCCCGGACGGTCGCCCATGTCCATGTAGACGTAGGGCCACAGGGTCCGTGCCCCGCCAAGAAGAGCGGCCCAGGTGTGGCAGACAAGTTCGTCGAATCGGGGATAGTCCGATGCCGGGTCAATATCTTTGTAACTGAAGACCGTCGGTATGAATCCGATGACTTTGTCTGGCCGGTTCAGCCGTGCGATGTCTTCGACATACGACCCGACGGCGGAGATTTCTCTGCCGTAGATTCTTTGTCCGTTCTCAGTCGTCTGCGGATTGATGTAAGGATGGGTTTCAAACCAGTCGGCGCAGTCGATGAACCGGGAGCAGGAGCGGGAGGCGATTTCGATCATGTGATACGGATCTTTCGCCGCGATATGGTCATAAAGGTATTTCAGGTAGACAGGTGAGACTGCGCGGCATTCGGGCTCGTCTGAGAGATACCAGTGCGTGAAGTCGCGGTTTTCGTTGTCCTTTATGACGGCATCGATCTTGTCGAACAATTCCTTGCTCGGCATGACGTCCTGTGTAGTTTCGTAGGCTTTTTCCCCTTTCATCAGACGGAAGGCGTCAATCCAGCCGCGCTGGCCGTGAAAGCCGCGGGTGATGAAGAGATTGTCTCTGTCGTACCTTTTCTGGAATGCTTCGCTGGTCATGTAATATTCGGCATACATGTTGCGCCGGAAGACGGGTTTCCCGTCGCGGATGATGCAGCCGTTTTCAATCCAGGTCATGGTGTGTCCCGAAGGCGGCAGACGGCGGATGGAGACGGTCCGTTCCAGCGTTCCGCAGCGGACCCGGAGGGTTGCCGTCCCGAACTGGAAGCCGGGCGTGGAGAAGCGGAAGGAGCCGTCTTTTGCGGCCGTGACGGTCTGTCTGGGGATTCCGGGACCTTCCAGGGTCAGTTCGATCGTTTTCCCGACGAGGGAATCCGCGCGGCCTTCGATTCTTGAGAAATTCTGTCCGGGATAGAAATTGTTCCGGTAGCCCGGCGTTGTCAGATGAACGGACAAAGGCTCATACTGTACGGAGACGGGGTAGAAGCGTTCAAAGAGTCTGCCGTCGGAAAGACGCTTCAGGGTCAGGCGGAGTTCTTTGCGTCCCGGCTTGTCGAAGGCGCACGGCACATGGAAGTAGTTCGTTCCTGTCTCCATGTCCACGCGCTGCGGCGCGGAAGCGCCGGAGGAGAATTCATATGCGCCGGCGATGGGCAGTTCCGCGCAGAGTTTCAGCCTTCCGCAGAGGGTTCCGTTCCTTGATTCGGAAATCGAGACCGCGGCGGAACGCAGATAAAGATCGTCCTTTGCATCGGGAATGGGAAATCCGGAGAGTCTGCGGAACCGTTCCAGTTCGCCGTAGCCTTTGTGAAGCGGACTCCAGGTGGTGTTCTGGAGATGGATGCGGCTGGTCCGCGCGATGTTGAAGAGCCAGACGCTCTGCCAGTTGTTCCGTCTTGTCATGTAAAGCGCCGTGAGCGGAATTTCGATTTCGCAGGACCAGAAATCCTTGTCCATGTGCACGGCCGAGTTCCAGATCGGAAGATAGGGGTCCGGCCTGATTTTCCCTTTTTCAGCATAAAAGTTGCTGAGCCGGAAATTATTGCCCGTCACGAGAAACTGGTAATAATCCGTCACCAGGCCGGAAGGAGAAAAGAACACTTCCAGGGCGTCCGTCGTCCACGGTGCGGTCGGCGGCGTCTTCTTCAGCTTTTCCATCTCAGGCTCGAAGCATTTGATTCCGAACCAGAGCTTTTTTCCGTCGGTCAGGACGGAAAATTCTGTTTTCAGAGTCGCCTCTTTCGATTCGATCCGGTCCTTGAGACTGACGAAATCTCCCTGCTTCGGGGCGCGGCTCCAGTCCGGCTCGTCGAGTTTTCCGTCCAGCGTGATTTTTCCTGTCAGCGTTCCCACCTGGGCTTCCAGGACGAAAGCCGCCAGACATGCAAAAGAGGTGATCCAGCGAATCATTTTATCTTTCCTTTCAGAAATTGTTTTATAGACTCAAACGAACCGTGCGATGCTGTGAACGGATAGCGCATGACCAGGTTTTCCCGGATGAACTTTCCCGTTTTTTCATGGAAGACTCCGCGGGACGTGACGATCTGGCCCCAGTATCCCAGATGCCAGAGCGGAAGCGGATCGCGCGGGGTCAGGTTCTTCCGCCATTCCTCCGGGAAGAGCGCGAGCCAGCGGGGATACGAATTCAGCCAGCTCGACGTTGCAAGGGACACATACCCGAATTCCTTTCCGGAACGTTCCATAAGTTCGAGAAGCTTTTCCGGAAGATAGTCCGGATCGTCGAAGATCGATCCCGGGGCTCTGCCGTTTCCAATATGGAAATGACAGACTTCCGGGGAATCCTTGTGCGGCGGATCGTATTTCAGACTTTCGCACTGCCAGACTCCGTGAAGGCCCATGCCGAGGGACTGCGGATACTGTTCGGCGGCGCGTTTTCTGATCCATCCGCAGCACCGGCGCCACATCTTTTCCTCGAATTCCGATGCCGATCCGGCTTCCGGGAGTCCGGAAAAAATGTCCAGCGGGATTTCGGGATCAAGCCCGAGAGCGACGTGGTAGAGCGGAGTCCTTTCGCGCAGAATGAATTCCAGCGGTTCCGCCGAGCCGCGCATCTTCAGGGAAAAGGCAAACCAGAATGCGAGCCGCGATGCGGCTTCCGCAAATTCAAGATGTTCCGCGGGCGTTTTTCTGTCCGGAGTCTTCATGGTTCCACATACAGGTCAAGTTCGAGAATTCCCGTATAGAGCGCCGCATAGGCGTTGGCGCTGCAGTCCGCCATGACCCGCTGCGCCGCAGGGGGGATGGCTGCGGCATGACCGTCAAAGTATGCGAGATTCACACTGCCGGAATATTCCACATAACGACGGTAAAGTCCGTTTGTCGTGACTCCTTCGACCCCCCCGTCGTGGCGTGCCGCGACCCGGATGAATTTCGTTTCGTCGAATGACCAGCCGCCAAAGCGGAAATTGTCCGCCAGCGCTTTCGTCCTGGTCGGTCTTTTGACCGTGGCGGTTTTCCGGCAGTATTGTGGTCTTGTCACAACGTCTCCTCCGAGAAAAGGGTTGATCGCGTAATGGGTATAGCCGAACTTGTTGAGGGAAGGATCGCCGAATGGGAGCCGTTCGGTCGGACAGTGGTAGACGGCCCAGCCGGCCGTTTCCTTGTAGACCGGAGCATCTTTCCCGGTAACATACGGATAGATGGAATTGAACCAGTAGGTGCTTGCATTGATTTTCCCCGGCACGACCCAGCTGTCATTGGAATCGCTGTAGCTCAGCATGCCGAGCGTCAGCTGCTTGAGATTGGCGAGACATTTGGATCCCCTGGCCTTTTCCCGCGTCTTGTTCAAGGCCGGCAGCAGCATGCCCGCCAGAATCGCGATGATCGCAATGACGACCAGGAGCTCTATCAGTGTAAAAAATAACACACGTTTCCTTTTTGCAGGCATCATTTCAATCCCTCCGTTTGTTCTTTATTATATAACAGGAAGCTATTTTTGGCAATGCCGGAAATGACAGATTATTTGTCCAAAGTGATAAAAAGCGCTTGATTTTTCGGGGAAGAAGGTTTATTTTTAATAAAAATGAAAGGAATTCAGCCTGTGCTTAACGATCTGATCCGGCACTGCACGGAATTCGTCACTCCGGATTCTTTTTTCATGGGAGAGCGTCTTCCTGCGGGATTTGCCCTTCCGGACAACATTCTTCTGTTTGCGCACGACTGGTTTCCGCCGAAAAGTTTTGAACACAGCCGCTATATGCTGATCCTTCCTGCCATTCCGCTGATCTACACTGTGGACGAAGACAGCGATTTCCAGCTTTCTCCCGGCCAGGTCATGTTTTCGCATCCATGCCAGAAGCGGGTCCTCCGGAAAACGCACCCCGATCTCGAACACGGCTATCTGCGGCTGATGATCACGTTCGACCTGGCTGCGCCGCAATATTATCTGCCGGAAGGGGACGTCCTTGATGTGACGCCGTATGCGGAAACCTGTCTTGCGGACATGGTGCGGGCACTCGCTGAAGAGCATCCGGTTGACCTTTCCCTGGCGCTGTTCCGTTTTCTGCGGGAAATTTCTGCGCACCGGGCTGTCAGTCAGCCGAAGACTCTTTCCCGCATCGTCAAGCGTGCGATAGGATATGTCAACAACAATTCCGGACGCGGCTCTTCCCTGGAAAAGATTGCGGCGGACACAGGAACTTCCGTGAGCAATCTGCGCTGGCTGTTCCGCAAGGAAATGGGCGAAAGCATCGGTTCGTTCGTAAAACATCATCGGCAGAAGGTCGCCGAATACAATCTCCAGATGACTTCACTCCGGATTGATGAAATCGCCGCTCTCTGCGGCTTTGAATCGGTTTATTCGTTCAGCCACTTTTTCCGCAAGCACGCTGGAATGCCGCCCAGCGCCTTCCGCAAAGCGCACAAAAAAACGCAGGCGGAACCTATCGGACGGAAAGCTGCTGCGCGGCGGGAGTCCACAGAATCTGCGTGGGATACCCCAGCGGAAACACCCGCAGATTCCGGTAGCGCGAACTGATTGCGCTCAGGTTGTACGGTGAAACCAGGAAAATGTACGGTGCTTCATCGTAGATCAGACGGTGGAACCGGTGGTAGAGTTTCGTGCGTTCGGCGGGGTCGAGCGTCACGCGGATCTTTTCGATGAGCGCATCGGCCTCCGGATTTTTGAAGGAGATCATGTTGCTGGAGGAGTCCAGGTCGGCCTGACTGGAATGCCAGAGCTGATAGGGATCGGGATCCAGCGTGCCGGTCCATCCCATCACACACGCCTCGAACGACTTCTTTTCGAGCCGCTGGACGCAGACGGACCATTCGAGTCCCAGCAGTTCCATCTGGACTCCGGCTTTGGCCATGTCCTGCTTGATCATGGGGAGCATCCGCTGATAGTTCGTGTTCACGTTCGGGTAAATGGCCGTGAAGCGGAGCTTGATTCCGTTCCGCTCGAGAATGCCGTCGCCGTCGATATCCTTCCAGCCGGCTTCCGCGAGAAGCTTCTTCGCCTTGTCGATGGAAAAATCGCGCGGCGGGATCGACCGGTCGCAGGAGTCGGAATCATAGAAAAACGGACCGGTGGCCTGACGGGCGAGTCCGTGATAGATTTCGCCGATGATCCGCGGCGTGTTCACCAGATGCGAAAGCGCAGCGCGCGTCTTCACGTCCGCAAACACCGGATTCTTGAGGTTGAATCCGATATAGTTGTAGGACATGGAGGGATATTTGACCTTCCGGAGAATGCCGCCGGGTTCGGCAAATTCCTTTCCGCCGGTGCGGTGGACCCACTGGTCGGCGGTCAGACCGGTTTCGTCGATGTCGCGGGACATGGCGGCCTGGAGGCGGGAATTCGGATGCTGGATGATTTCAAATGCCAGAGTCTTGAGCGGCGGAAGAATCCCGTACTTTGCGCCGTAGTATTTTTCCCAGCGGGAGAAGAGAATCCGGGACCCTTTGTCCCAGCGCTCGAAACGGTAGGGGCCGACTCCGACGAGGATGCGGTTGCGCTCGTGGTCGGAATTGAACTTTTCCGGGTCGAACGGGCCGGGGTACGCGTGATAGAGATGCCGCGGAAGGGGGGAAAGCGAAAGCGTGGTTTCGAGCGACTTGAAATAAGGTTTCGCCCATACGACGTCGAACTCGTAATCGCCGAGGATGACCACGTCGCGGATGTCGGAAAGATAGGTGCGCATGGGGGCGGCGTCGACTTTCTCGTTCCGGATGACGTCGATATAGAATTTGAAGTCCGCCGCGGTCAGCTCCACGTTGTTCCACTGTTTTTTTGAAACGGGGTCGGTGAAGTCGTGCCAGAGCACGCCTTTGCGGAGCTTCACGCGGATGCGGCGTCCGCCGTCGAGCACCTGCCACGACTCGGCGAGTTTTGGCTCGAATTCGCCCGTGCGTTCAAAATTGCGCTCGGCGAGCGTGTCGTTGGCATAGGCGTTGAGCTGGGAGACGAAGGAATCGTTGGTGAGCAGGTCGTTGAGATTCTTGGAGTCGGTTTCTGTGGCCGTGACGAAGCGTCCGCCGGGGACGGCGGACGGGGCGTAGAATTCGGCGTTGGCGATTTTCCCGGCGGCGGAAGATCCGTGCCGTTCTGCGGCCGGGGCGGCAGCGGCGGAGACCGCGGGCGCGCGCGATTCGATCCGCTTCAAGGTCGCATGCATGGATTCAAGCTCAAAACGAAGATTGTCGATTGCCTTGACGATGAAGAACGCCGCCGCGGCGCCGACGATCAGACAGAGGACCGCGACCGTATTCGAGATTCCGTTTCTGTTCATGGAAAACATTTCCTTTTCGTTGCGGAAAAGTACCATGCGGAATGAAAAATTGCAAGGGGAGCAGGCAAGTTTTTTTTATTCTTCTGGGTTAATCCCTCGCCCCTTGGGGCGGCTTTCGATTTTTGAGTTCCTTGGGGTCCCGCTATTTCCACCCTGGAAGGGTGGAGGAATACAGCCGGGGGTAAGCGAAGCGCAACCCCCGGAACCGGTTAGGCGTCATACGAACCCTGAAGGGGTTCCGGAAAACCATGATTGATCCGGCTGTTTCGAATTCGGAGCGGCTTCAGTCCCTTTGGGACGCGGGTCGCCCTTCGGGCTCCGCGGATGAACTTTGTTTATACCGAAACCGGGGGCTTTGGAAGCCCCCGGCTGCATTCCTTCGCCCTTTCAGGGCGAGAGCCAGCGCATGCCGCTGCAGTGAGACTGTCATGCTTTTTCGTACCTTCCCACACAGACGCATGGATGGCGGAATGTCTTTCGGATACCTCGCCCCTTGGGGCGGGGTAATTTATTCCCAATGGGCTGCTTGCCACTTGAACCCTCGGCAGGACTCAAAGAGCCCTGAACCCTGCGCAAAAAAAAATCATTTTTTTGTGCGAATTTTTCTATCGATACCTGTCGACCAGAGGCAAAACCTCCGGTTTTCCCCCTGGACCCCCGAATTCCTGAAAAAAACAGTCAACGTTTCGTACACAGCACCCCCCGTGGAGTTTGTTCCCGTCCCTTGAATTGCGGCGGCGGAAAAGTATAGTACGCAGAGATTGAAACCGGAAGAAAACTCGAGGAATTTTTTTATGAAAATACGCACGGCGTCCGTCCGCGATGCGGCGGAACTGCTGAACATTTACGCTCAGTACATCGGCACGAACATCACGTTCGAATACGAGTTGCCGTCCCTTGCAGAATTTTCGGAACGGATTCCCGATACGCTGAAGACATATCCGTATCTTGCCGCAGTCGGGGACGGCCGGATCTGCGGTTACGCCTATGCGCACCGGATTCAGTCGCGAGAGGCTTATCAGTGGGGCGCGGAACTTTCGATCTACCTCGACCGGAGCGGAACGGGCCGCGGACTCGGAACCCTGCTTTACACCCGCCTGATCGAACTGCTGCGGGAGCAGGGCGTCCGTTCGGTCTACGGCTGCGTCACCACGCCGAATCCGGCAAGCGAACGGCTCCATGAAAAGCTAGGGTTCGAGCGGATCGGCCTGTTCCGTCACGCCGGATTCAAAAACGGCGCATGGCACGACATCACGTGGTTCGGAAAGGACATCGCCGCGCATGATTCTCCGAAGCCGCTGATCCCGTTCCCCGAACTGAAAATCTCCCCGGAATGAAAGACCAGTGAACTTAAACCACGGTCTGCATGACACACATAAGCGCCCAATGACCAGAATGTGGTGAAATCGCATTTCTTGAGGACAAGTCTTGAATGAGGGGACGTCATGCGGCTTACCTCTTTTCCTTCAGAAGCCGGACGGGGCCGAAGAGCCCAGAAGAGAGACTTTCCGATTCAAAACGGCGTTCGATCGGGTCATAGGGAACATCGCCCGCTCCCTGCGCCTTCCATTGTTCCGGAACTCCCGGCGCCGCAATGGCGTTCGACAGCGTGTTGGCGACCCGGACTTCCAGCCGGTTCTTCCCCGGATGCAGAGCGTCTCCGAAGAAAAAATGGAACGGCGGAAAGACGCGGATTCCCAGCTGCTGCCCGTTCAGGCTGACTGAGGCGGCCCAGCGGACTGTGCCCAGGTCGATCCCCGCGGGCTTCGGAACGGAACCGTCCCATTCAAATTCCGTCGAATAGACAGCTTCGCCGCTGAACTCTCCGCCGAGCGTTCCGCGCCAGTCGCCGGGACGGGCTGTGCATTCCGGCGAACCGGAACAGGGATCCGTCACATAATCCTTCCTGCCGACGGAAATTTTCCGGAGCGGACGCAGAGTCCAGTTTTCGGAAAGCTCACGGAACGGTTCCATGGCGGGAGGAAGCGGTTCCGCATGGCGTGCGGGAGCGCCCGTCACGAAGACCGCCGAGGCATAGGGCTCGAACGTCCAGTTCCATTTTCCGCCGGATGCCGCGAGCGAAAAACGTTTTCCCGTCTCGGCGTCGCAGAAGGCCGCGGGCGAATCGGCGTCGTTGGAATCGAAGGCAGCCGTCACGCGGGCTCCCGAGACATTCAGCACGGTCCATAGTGTTCCGCCGCCGTCAAGAAGGTTTTTCCTGACGCGGAGCCGCCATTCGGCGGGCGTGACGGAAAGGGTCGGCGGTATTCCGGAAATTTCATCCGAAGTGAGAATTTCGAAACCGGCGGCGGCAAATTCCGCAAGCCGTTTTTCGGCCAGGGGAGACATTCTGCGGCGCACCGGCAGGACCAGCCGTTCATAGGACGCTTCCCCGCAGACGAGCTTCCTCCCCTGCAGTTTCGCCGTTTCCAGAAGATCGTCGTCGACATAGTCAAAATCGCACTGGCGTTCCAGCAGATGATTGGCGCACTTTTCCAAGGCGTCGGCCGCATACTGTGCTTCCCGGCCGTCGGCCCAGAGGGAACGCATGTCGAAGAAGAGCGCGGTCGGAACATCGGGCGTTCCCCCGGTCGAGAGTGCGGACATCCTCGCAACATAGTCATGAAAGTCTTTTTCGAAGTTCCAGAGAGGATTTACGGGGCCGACGTGAGGCCGCTCGCCGCTCTGGGCGGGGCCCTTTGTGGAATATGGCCTTACGCCGAACACGAAGGTGTTCACGCCGCAGACCAGCATGTAATCCACAATGAATTTCATTTCCTGTCCGGTCAGACCGGAGCCGTAGACGCCGAAAAGTTCCGCAAGGACTCGGCGGCGTCCCGTCTGCCTCGCCGCGCTGGAGGCATATTTCGGAAACGAGTGGAGCCGTCCGCCCGGAAAGAGCTGGCGCCAGATGACGTCGACTCCGG
>CAZHPP010000092.1:0-10482 GCA_964534535.1 uncultured Victivallales bacterium
AAAGGGCGGCGACGCCGATTACACCGTCGCAGTGAACAGCGCAAGCACGTTCTTCCCCGCGGCCGATAACTCGGACGACACATGGAAGGCGGTCAGCGGAACAACAGGCACCAATCTCGGCGGCGAATTCTCCGGCTGGGTCGGATACGGCGACAGTGCGGACTATGTCAGGCTGAACATTTCAGACTCCGGCACGCTGAAGTTGGACCTCGACAGCGTGACCCTTGCGGCATATCAGGGCCGTCAGCTGAACGTGACGTGTCTGAACTCGGCGGGCAGGAGCGTGGCGCTGAAGCTGGACGGCAGTTCGCTGGAAAGCAAAGCGGCGCTCGCGGCAGGAACATACTATCTCGGCGCGGCGTGCACGAACGTGCAGAAATACAACACGTCCTACAGCATCACGACAGGCCTTGTGGCATAGAATTCCCTTCCGCAGCGGAAATTCATTTGGCGTTTTTTGCGGAGCGCCGTTCCGGAAGAAAAACAAACTTCGGAACGGCGCTTGATTTTTCAAAAATCACATGTACTTTACAGCACCCCAAAAAAAGAACTTAACACGGGAGTCTTCCAATGTACGGTGCAAACAATGCGATCGAACGGGACGAAACAAACGTCGGACTGAGCTCCATGCTCTCCGCCGTCTACGGATGGATGACCTTTGCGCTGGCCATCAGCGGCATTACGGCGTGGCTCGTCGGCACGGACCCGAAAATGGTCATGAATCTGGCCAAGACGCCGGTCATGATCATCCTGATTCTTGCAGAACTCGGACTCGTATTCGGGTTGAGCGCATTCATCCAGAAGATGTCGGCATCGCTGGCGACATCGCTCTTCATTCTCTATTCCGCGCTGAACGGACTCACGCTCTCCTTCATCTTCGTGGCCTACACGATGGGCTCGATCGCCCTGACCTTCGGAGTGACGGCGGCCACGTTCGGCGTCATGGCAGTCTGGGGAACCGTGACAAAATCCGACCTTACCAAGCTCGGAAGCCTCTGCATGATGGCGCTGATCGGACTCATCATTGCATCGCTTGTAAGCTTCTTCTGGACGAACAATATGTTTGAATGGATCATTTCCTGTCTCGGCGTGCTGATTTTCGTGGGGCTCACGGCCTATGATGCACAAAAGATCAAGCAAATGTACTTTGCGGCGGGCGGCGAATGGGAAACGAACCGCAAGATCGCCATTCTGGGCGCGCTGGCGCTCTATCTCGACTTCATCAACCTGTTTCTCTATCTTCTGCGGATTCTCGGAAACCGCAGAAACTGATTCAGGGAACTGAACCGATCATGAACGGAACCGGACCCCGGTTCCGTTTTTGTATTTTGCTTTTCCGCAAAAGCATGCTATACTACCTCAGAACGACTTTCCAAGGAGGTGTGACATGTCGGATCCAACCCGCGCCCAGCGCATTCGCGGCAGTCTTCTCGCCGGCGCAGCAGGGGACGCTCTCGGAGCGCCCGTCGAATTCATCAGCAGGCCCAGAATTCTGAAATTCTTCGGTCCGAAAGGCGTTGCGGGATATGTGGAAAACAAGGACGGCAAAGGCCGGATCACCGATGACACGCAGCTCACCCTGTTCACGGCGGAAGGAATCGAACTCCGTCCGGAAAATCCGCTGGAATCCGTCTGGGAAGCCTATCTGCGCTGGAATGAAACGCAGAAGAAGGACGCCTCCTTCGAAAAGCTCGAGCCTCAGTTCCGGAAAGGTCACCTGATCCGGGAACGCCAGCTTTACTCCTACCGCGCCCCGGGCGCCACATGCATCGGTTCGCTCTCGAACGGGGTCATGGGCACGCCGGAAAACGCGCTCAACTCCAGCAAGGGCTGCGGAACCGTGATGCGCGCCGCGCCTCCGGGACTCGTCTATTCTCCGGACCGGGCGTTCGAATACGGCAAACTGTTTTCGGCCATGACGCACGGGCATCCGACGGCGTATCTGGCCGGCGCGGCGCTTTCCATGCTGGTCGCCTGTCTGGTTCAGGGCGACGCGCTCGAACGCGCGGCCGAAAAGACCATGATCCATACCGCGCTGCAGGATAATTCCCAGACGGTGTTCGACCGCATGGACCTTGCGGTCCGTCTGGCGAATGCGGACCTGGATCCGGTGCCGGCCATTGCCCGGATCGGAGAAGGCTGGGTCGCCGAAGATGCGCTGGCCATTGCGCTTTACTGCGCGCTGAAATTCCGAAGCAATCTCCGCGCGGCGCTTCTGACCGCGGTCAACATCACGGGGGACAGCGATTCCGCCGCCGCCGTGACCGGCAACATTCTGGGCGCCATGCTAGGCGAAGATGCGATTCCGAAGGAATGGCTTGATAATCTGACCGAACGCCGGATCGTGGAAGATCAGGCGGAACGGCTCCTGAAAATCAAGCTCTGACGGACGGATTCCCGGCTTCAGCCGGTGATCTTTTTCCCATCTTTTCCCGCGATGATGCGGTCGAACCAGAAGAACGCCTGGTCCTCGAAGAACTCGTGTCCGCCGTCAAAAATGCGGAAGAAGAATCCCGGTGCGCCCGCGCCAATCATGTTGATGAGCTCAATCGACTGGCGGCAGGGCACGGAAGGATCGAAACGGCCGTGATTCAGCGAAAGTTCCCGGCATTTGCGGATATTTTCGAAATAGGTGAGCGGAGAACGTTTCTTATACTCTTCCGGGACCTGGTCCGGCGTGCCGCCGCAGCAGGTGGTCATGTGCGGGGTGTAGCCCGGATTCTGGCCGTGCCACGCGGCGACGTCCGTGATCGGACACCACGCGCTGTACGCGGTGAAGAAATTCGGCCGCGCGCCGGCCAGCATCAGGGTCATGTGCCCGCCGCCCGAACCGCCCATCACGAACACGTTTTCCGTATCGACGTCGTAATGGCCCTTGATCCATTCCGTGACGTCGAAGATGTCGGTCATGGCGAGCTCGGAACCGAGGGCCTCATGGCGTCTGGGATTGGAAACGAGGTTGGGTCCGCGGAATTCGGGCAGGACGATGTTCCAGTCGCGCTTCACGCAGAACGGCGGAAGGCGGTCGACCTGGTTGAAGCGGTCGGCGCTCCACGTGTGAAGTCCCACGACGAGCGGACGGTGCTTTCCTTTTGCCTGGAAGAAGAGTGACGGCTCCATGGAACCGTCGAGGGAAGATTTGACCTTGATTTCGATCATGGGATTTTTCCTTTTTATTTGAGTTTGAGTCCGGCGAGCTTGTCGCCGAGACTGCCGAACGGGGCATTGGTCGGGATCGGATCGTTTCCGATTGCGGTGCGCTGAGCTTCGAACAGCTTGTCGAGCCCGCCCTTCGCAAGGTCGAGCAGGGTTCCGAGATTGGCGCGGTCGAAGGGAACTTCCTCCGCCGTGCCCTGAATTTCGATGAATTTTCCGGATTCGGTCATGACGACGTTCATGTCGACGTCCGCAGCGGAATCCTCCGCGTAGCAGAGGTCGAGGAAGCATTCGCCGTTTTTCATTCCCACGCTGACCGCGGCGACGTTCTCCTTCATGGGGAAGCGCTGGAGAATTTTTCTGGAAACAAGCTTGCGAAAGGCGAGCTGAAGCGCCACGGAAGCGCCCGTGATGCTGGCGCAGCGGGTTCCGCCGTCGGCGTCAATCACGTCGCAGTCAATGTAGACGGTGTTGGGACCGAGGAGGTTCAGGTCGATCACGGTGCGGAAGGAGCGTCCGATCAGGCGCTGGATTTCCATGGTTCTGCCGGACTGTTTGCCCTTGGAGGCCTCGCGCTGGCAGCGTTCGTTGGTGGAGGCGGGAAGCAGTCCGTATTCGCTGGTGACCCAGCCGCCCTGGACGCCCTGGGCGCGCATCCAGCCGGGCACGCCGGGTTCGAAGGAGACGGCGCAGATGACTTTTGTTCCGCCGATTTCCACAAGCACGGAGCCTGCGGCATGGGCGAGATAGTTGGGGGTGAATTTGACTTTGCGCAGGGTGCTGACGGTTCTTCCGTCGATGCGTTTCATGATTGCGGACAGTCCTTTTCTTGATAAAAAACTGAGGGCTGCGCCTTTTGTCCGGCACAGCCCCGTTCAAAAAAGATCACCTACGCTGCCAGATTGCTTACAGCACCCGGCGTCGTCACTTATGGCTGCTCGGTTCCCCGCCTGACCCGTTCATGGGAATCCGGCGCATAAGGTCCGACAGCGTCGGTGAAGATTACTTTTCCTTATGGGGAGTACTATATACCGCCTTCTGGAAAAATTCAAGGCACAAAGAGAGTTCGGCGCGCAAATTTTTGCGTTCGACGATCTTGTCGATGAGCCCTTTCTTCAGAAGGAATTCGCTGGTCTGGAAGCCTTCGGGGAGCTGGGCCTGCGTGGTGTCCTTGATCACGCGGGGACCCGCAAACCCGATCAGCGCGCCGGGTTCCGCCAGGATCACGTCTCCGAGCGAGGCGAAGCTCGCGGTCACGCCGGCCGTGGTGGGATGCGTCATGATCACGATGTAGGGGAGTCCCGCGGCCTTGTGGCGCTGGACGGCGCCGCTGGTCTTGGCCATCTGCATGAGGCTGATCATGCCTTCGTACATGCGCGCGCCGCCGGAAGCGGTCACGATCACGAGCGGAAGATGCTTCGCCGTGGCATATTCGATGATGCGCGTGATTTTCTCGCCCACAACAGCGCCCATGCTGGCGCCGAGGAAGCGGAAGTCCATCACGCCCAGCGCATAGGCGCGGCCGTCGAGTTTTGCCTCGCCGCAGACGACAGCATCCTTCAGGCCGGTTTTTTTCTTGTTGGATTCGAGCTTTTCCGCGTAGCTGGTGACGCCCTTGAATTTGAGCGTGTCGACGGATTCGAGGTCGGCGAAGAGTTCATGGAAGGAGCCTTCGTCCGTGAGCAGTTTGATGCGGAGCGGCGCCGGAAGCGGGTTGTGATATCCGCAGTGAGGGCAGATGTAAAGATTTTCCTCTTTCTGGCGGGTGAAGATGGTGGCGTCGCAGTTTTTGCATTTTTCCCAGAGGCCCTCGGGGATGTCTTTGCGTTTCAGCTGCTCATGTTCTTCGGCTGCGCCCGGCTTGAGAGGGGCGAACTTCGATTTTTTACTGAAAAATGCCATAGTGTCAATTCCTTTGTCTGCGTGCGATTGCAAGGACGTCAACGCGTGCGGCGCCGGCGGCAAGAAGCGTTTTTGCGCCTTCTGCGAGAGTTGCTCCGGTCGTCATGACGTCGTCGGCCAGTAATATAGCACAATTCCGCGGCAGTTTCGAGCCGCAGAAGGAAAAAGCGCCTCTGATGTTTGCGCCGCGCTCGGACTTTGCCAGGAACGCCTGGTGCTCCGTCCGGCGCGTGCGCTTGAGCAGACGGGCATAGCGGAATCCGGTGCGGCGGGAAATCTCCCGCGCGGCCAGCTCCGCCTGATTGTAGCCGCGGCTCAGAAACCGCGTCCAGTGAAGCGGAATGCCCGTGATGAAATCATACCGCTCGTTCCCGATCAGACCGACAGCAAGGCGTCCGAACGGACGCGCCAGGTCGGGACGGTTCCCGTATTTGAGCAGACGCACCGCAGCGCAGACCCTGTCTTCGTACTGGAACAGAGCGAATGCTTTCGTCCAGGGGCGCGCGGGTTCGCCCAGACAGTCCGGGCAGATGTCAAAGATGCCGTTCAGCTTTCCGCCGCAGGTGCGGCACGGTTTCCCGGGAATGAACGGCATCCGGGCGAGACAGTCGGAACAGAACATGTTCGGCGTTCCGTCGAACGGAATGCCGTTTCCGCAGATCGGACAGCGCATCGGCAGCGCAAAACCGGAAACAAAGCGGACCAGGGTCCGCCGGATTTCCGGTAAAAGCGCCGCCGTCATGCGCACTGCCCCCGTCAGCGGCTGATGAGGACTTCGGCGATCTGAACTGCGTTCAGCGCCGCGCCCTTGAGGAGCTGGTCGCCGGAAACGAACATGTCCAGTCCGCGCTTGTCGTGGCGGGAGATATCCTGACGGATGCGTCCGGCCAGGACGTCGTACTTTCCGGTCGCGTCGAGCGGCATCGGATAGCGCTTGTTGAGCGGATCGTCGCGGAGTTCCACGCCAGGAGCCTTGGCAAGAATCGCGCGGGCCTCGTCGGGCGTGATCTCGTTTTCGAATTCCATGTTCAGGGATTCGGAATGGGCGCGGAGCACGGGGACGCGCACGCAGGTGCAGGAGACCATCAGGTTCGGGTGGTGCATGATCTTGCGCGACTCGTTGACCATCTTGAGCTCTTCCTTGGTGTACCAGTTTTCCGTGTTGAACACGTCGATGTGCGGGAACAGGTTGAACGCCAGGCGCTGCGCCATGACTTCGACCTTGACCTCTTTGCCGTCGAGCGCGGCCCTGGACTGGTCGAGCAGTTCCTGCATGGCCTTGGCTCCGCCGCCGCTCGCCGCCTGATAGGTGGCCGCGACGAGGCGTTTCAGCTTCTTGGCCTTGTGGAGCGGATAGACCGCGACCAGCATGATCGCCGTGGTGCAGTTCGGGTTCGCAATGATCCCGTGGTGCTTGAACACGTCTTCGGCGTTGACTTCCGGAACGACCAGCGGGACGTCTTCGCACATGCGGAAGCAGCTGGAATTGTCGATCATCACGGCGCCGGAATTCCGGCAGATGTCGGCATACTGTTTTGAAATCGCCGTACCCGCGCTGAACAGCGCGATATCGACGCCCTTGAACGATTTATCGGTGAGTTCTTCAATCGTGACGTCTTCGCCCTTGAATTTCATCGTCTTGCCGGCGGAACGCGCCGACGCGAGAAGCTTCAGGCTTTTCGTCGGGAAGTTCCTCTTTTCAAGCGTTTGAACCATTTCGACTCCGACGGCACCGGTGGCGCCGACGACTGCGACATTCACTTCTCTTGACATCTTGAGAACTCCGAATAACATTGAATGCGCTTTTATTCGACGGAACCCATTTCCGCCGATCGCGCAAAATCCTTATAATATACCGCCGCCTTTTCAGTTTTCAAACAGCTTCCTGAAAATTTACGGCGGAATTTCAGGGCGGCCGTTCCGGAGGACAGCGCGGGCCGGAACAGAGAATCTCCCGCACGCAAATTCCGCAGAATGCATCATTTTCTTCCCGCAAATTGCGTTTCCGCCCTTGAATTCGCCGCATTCCGGTGTATATTAATGAATCTTCTTACGGCGGCTTAGCTCAGCTGGTAGAGCGATGGAATCATAATCCACAGGTCGAGGGTTCGAGTCCCCCAGCCGCCATACTTCCAGTTTCCCGTTCAAATTTCAGTGAGAGCATTTCACCATGTTCGCCATCAGACGCCAGGTTTCCTCCAGCGATGCCGATTCCTCGGGAAAAGCCTACCTTCACGCCGTCATGAACTATATGCTCGACGTCTGCTTCTTCCACCAGGAGGCGCTCGCCGGATTCAGACAGTATTTCCGCGACAACGGGTTCGGGATCTTTCTGCTTTCCTGGCAGGCCGACATTCTCGACATGCCGCGCTTCGGCGAGAAACTTTCCATCGAAGATTCCATCTACGACGTGGAATCCATTTACGGAAAGCGCGTGATCGAGGCGAGGGACGAATCCCGCCGGCTCCGCCTGATCTGCCACGGAATCGGAGTCTTTGTGGACCTGAAGACCGGACGCCCTGTCAAGCGTCCCGCCGAATTCCGCCAGTTGGTCGATCTTGACCCGCAGCTGCCGATGGACATCCAGCCGCGCCGCATCGCGCTTCCCGAAGGCACGCCCGATTCCACATTCGAACTGGCCGTTCCGCGCTCCTTCATCGACCTGAACGGACACATGAACAGCGACAATTATATCCGGCTGGCGGACGACCTTCTTCCCGCGGAATTCGCGTATGACCGTCTGCGCGTGGAATACCGGATGCAGGCAAAACAGGGCGAAAAAATCCGCTTCGAGCGGATTTCCGCGGCGGACAGATATTTCGTCCGCGTGGTTTCCGGGGAAAACAGCACGCTTCTCACCGCGCTTGAATTTTCAAGACGCGCTCAGAAGTAATAGCGGATCACGGCCTCTTTCTTGAGCTGGTCGGTATAAATCCTGCGGCGGTCCAGAATGGCGCGGTTCCGCAGAGTCTTATTGATCTCCGGGGCAACCTTCTCGAACGGAAGCATCTGCGCCGGAGCGCGTTCGGCAAGACGCAGGAAATAGAAGCCTTCCGGCGTTTCGACCGGCCCGGCAATGTCGCCCGGCTTTGCATTCTTCAGCGCGGAAGCGAATTCAGGACGGAGCTTGTCGACGTCGATCCAGCCCATTTTGCCGCCGCGGGCGGCATTGGGGCCGTCGGAATTTTCCCGGACGATCCGCGCAAACATGTCGGCATCCGCATTGGCGAGCATTTTCTTGAGATTTTCAGTGACTTTGACCGGGTCGAGCGCGCCGCCGCGCCGGACTTCCAGGAGCTGGAGGTCGATTTTCGCGGGCTTGCGCCATGCGTCGGGGTTCGCCTTGTAGCTTTCGTAAACTTCCTTCGGCGTGATGTAGACCCGGCGGTCGCAGTTCTCGTTCAGAAGGACGTCGACCGCGATTTTTTCCTTGGCCTTGTCCTGCAGTTCGTTCATGCTGGTGCCGAGAGCCTTGGCGCGTTTTTCCATGCTTTCGCGGGTGCCGTCGCCCATGGTGAGCGCCAGGGCGTCCACCATATCCTCGATGTCCTGCTTGCGGATTTCGAACGGATTTCCCTTGTATTGGGCGTAAACCAGCTTGCGGACGATGATCTCCTCCAGAATTTTCCGGCGGAGGTTTTCCGTATTGGAATAGAGACGTTCGCCCGTGAACATGGCGGCAAGCCGCGCCTCGTCGTTTCCGCTTTCCAGCAGAACGTCGAGAAGCGTGACCGGTTCGCCGTTGACGGAGGCAAGAATCGAGTCAACCTTGGTTTCGCGCCCCAGGTCCGCCTTCCGTTCCGCTGCGGACAGCGTCAGACAGGCCAGAAGAAGCAGAAGAATGAATTTGCGCATGAACGTTCTCCGATACTGAAAGCAATACTTTACACTTTCCACAGGGAAAATGCAAACAGGAATGTGTTATTTTTTGCCGGGCCTCAGCCCCGCGTGAAGTCATTCGCCTTCCAGCAGACGGAGCACCGCTTCCGGGCGTCCGCGCAGCGATTCGGGGGCAGGCTTCCTTACGGCGATCGGCGAACGGAGAGCGCGCTCCAGCGCCGAATTCAGTTCCTTCTGACGGAACGGAGAGCCGAGCACGATTCCTCCGGATTCCGCCACGAACGGCGCATAGCCGCATTCGGCGGAGCAGAGTACGGGCGTCCCGACCGCAATGCTTTCCAGCAGCACGTTCCCGGCGGCCTCGTTGCGGGCGGGATGGACCATCAGATCGGCGGCGGCGAGCAGCTCCGGAACGTCCCCGCGGCGGCCGAGGGAGACGGAGCGGGAATCGGGAAAGGTCCCCGCAATGAAATACCGGCATTTCGAACGGAGTTCCGGAGGAAGCGACTCCACGGCGCGGATCACGCGGTCGGCGCCCTTGAGTTTCGGATTGGCTGCCGCGGTCATCAGCATGAAATCCGACTCGGAAATTCCGAGTTCATGCCGTTTTGCCGCGCGGGCCTTCACCCGGTCGACGTGGAAAAACGGTTCGGCGATCCCGGGCGGAATCCGGTGGAACCGGGAATCCTGCGTGCCGTAATGCTTCTGGAATTCGCGCTTCTGCCGCTCGCAGAGATAAAGGATCTGCGTCTTCGACTCCGGGGCGAACACGGCGCGCTCCATGGCGAGAAGCGTACGGTAGCGCGGCAGAAGCAGCGTGAGACTCCAGTGCTCCCGCGCGAACGTTTCAGCCAGACAGTTGTCCGCCGCAAAGTACCAGCCGCAGCCGGAAATGCGGCTGAAGGCGGCCGTGCGGTCGAATTCCTTCAGCGGAAGGGCGTGGAACTTCTGTTCGAATTCGAGCATCCGCGCATGGTTGGAATGCGCGGAGACAGGCAGGATCTCGACCTTCACGCCATCGGGCTGCGGACCGCTCCACTGAGCGGAAAAGACCGTCACGGAATGACCGTGCCGGGCGGCGCATTCGGCGATGCTCCGCATGTCGTTCTGGAGTCCGCCCCCCGGAAAGTATTTGAAGAGCGCGAAGGCGAACTTCATTTCCAGTTCCGCTGGCGGGCGGCCTCGTAAAGGAGGATCGTTGCGGCGGTGGCCACGTTCAGGGAATCCATCTTTCCGAGCATGGGGATCAGCACGCCGAGATCGGCCTTCTTCATCCAGAATTCGGTGAGTCCGTACTGTTCCGCGCCGACCAGGATGGCCACGGAACGGGTCATGTCGACTTCGGTGTAGATCTTTTTGGAATGCGGGCTGGCGGCCAGGGAAACAATTCCGTTCTTGTGGAGCCAGTCGAAGGTTTCCTCGTTGGAAGTCTCGGCGACGGGCGTGGAATAGATCGCGCCCGTGCTGGCGCGGATCACGTTCGGATTGAAGATGTCGGTCTGGCGGTTGCAGATGATGACTCCGGCGGCGTGGACGGCATCGGCGCTCCGCAGCATGGAGCCCAGGTTCCCGGGCTTCTCGATC
>CAZHPP010000093.1:0-10436 GCA_964534535.1 uncultured Victivallales bacterium
CAGGCTTGAGTCCAGAAGCGGCAGGCTTGAGTCCAGAAGCGGCAGGCTTGAGTCCGGAGGCGGCAGGCTTGAGCCCGGAAGCGGGGGTTGATGCAGGAATCGTGTCCAGCGATTCGCCGCAGACTGGGCATTTTACGGCATTGGCAGGAATCATTTCAGAACAGAACGGACATTTCTTCATTTCATCGGGCATGACACATTCTCCTTTAAATATTTCATCGGATCTTTTTAGAACACTCAAAAAATGCGCTCATGCTGCATAAAGAGAACAAGCCAATGTCCGATCCCTGATACAGAAATACAGTACATCAATGAATACAGAACAGACATACTTCTGCAGGCAGACAGATTTTTATTGAATTTGGCATCTTATGCAGCCATAACCTGAACATAAAACAATCTTCAGAATTCACAACGCGGAAATATTTTATTCTTGCCTGATTCACCTCATAATTTTCAGTTTGTCAATTACTATACAGCCGTTCCTTCAATTTTGCAAATTTCAAGATGTTCTTCAGAGATCCTTTTTTGCTGAAAGAAGTGCGGAGGCCTTGCAAATGTGCGGAATTCCATATTCAATCCGGACTGCCGGAAACCGTCATGGCCTTCCGGTAAAATCAGAGGATTTTTTTCGAAACATCCGGCGGAATGGATTCGTTTCCCCGGATTGAAAAAACGGCTTCGGAAGAGTATATTGCCGGAATCCCGGGAGGAAATCATGGAACAGAAAATTCCGTCAGGAACAGTCGGTCCGGAAGCGGAAAATCTGGCTGCCGCATGCGTGCTCAGCGTGGTCGGCGGCTTTCTGGATATCTACACGTATCTCTGCCGCGGAAAGGTGTTTGCCAATGCCGTGACGGGAAACATGGTTCTCTTCGGATTCAATCTGGCGAACCTGGAATGGCGGGTCTGCGGGAAATATCTGCTGGCGATCCTGTTTTACGCGCTGGGCGTGTTTGCCGCGGAATATGTCCATTCACGGCTTCCTGCCTCGAAACGGGTCGGCTGGCATCAGCTGGTGCTGGCGCTCGAAATTCTGTGTCTGACCCCGGTGGTTCTCATTCCGTACGGCGCGCCGGATTTTACGGTGAACTCGCTGATCGCCTTTGTATGCGCCCTTCAGGTCCAGACGTTCCGCCGGGTGCACGGCCTTCCGTTCGCCTCGACCATGTGCACAGGAAATCTCCGAAGCGGCACGGAAGCTCTGTTCCGCCGGATTCACGGCGGGGAAAAATCCGGACTTCCGGCCGCGCTCCATTACTACGGCGTGATCTTCTGCTTTATTTCCGGGGCCGCGGCGGGAGCGTTCCTGCTGAAACGGTTCGGACACATGGTGTTCCTGCTGGCTCCGGCTGGACTGGTCCTTGTCTTCTTCATGGTGACGACGCGGAGACAGCTGGCGGTCCTGCGGCGGACCTTCCGGAAGCTCCGGAGAAGGTGATCTTTTTTCCGGACGGCCGGATTACGAGGCGACCGTCTTCCGGAACCGGATCAGCGTGAGCGCAAAGAAGACCGACCCGACGATGAGAATTCCGAGGAACGGCTTCCACACCACGTCAAGTCCCGCGCCGCGGTAAAGAATCGCCTGGCTGAACTCGACAAAGTGGGTGGTCGGCGCGGCCTGCATCAGGGTCTGGACCGCCTTCGGCATGCTTTCCATCGGCGTGGTCCCGCCGGAAAGCATCTGCATGGGCAGAAGCACCAGGATCAGCAGCATTCCGAGCTGGGGCATGTTCTGCGCCATCGTGGCAAGGAAGATTCCCATGGAGGTCACGGCGAACAGGTGCAGCAGCACGCCTGTCATGAAGAGGGTGATCGACCCTTCGATCGGGACATGCAGCGCCCCGCAGATGACCAGCCACAGGGAAAGCCCCGTTGCGACCAGGACCACCAGCGTCATGGACCAGATCTTCGAGGCCATGATTTCAAAGGCGGTGACGGGCATCACGAGGAGGTGTTCCAGCGTGCCGTGTTCGCGTTCGCGGATCAGGGCCGCGCCGGTCAGGATGATCGCCAGCATGGTGATGTTCGAGACCAGCTGCATCACGGAGGAGAACCAGCTCTGGGTCAGGTTCGGGTTGAAGCGGTTTCGGAGATTCTGTCTGACGGGGGAGGAGACGTTCTTCGGGGAGGCCGGATCCAGGTACCGGGCAATTTCGTCGGAGACGATCTGCTGGATATAGCCGCCGCCGGTGAAGGCCTGGGACATCCGGGTGGCGTCGATGTTCAGCTGGATTTCGGGCTGGTTCCCGGCGAGCACGTCCTTCTGGAAATTGCTGGGAATCACCACGACGAACGTGTAGCGGCCGCTGTCCATGGCGCGGTCGATTTCCTGGCGGGTGATGGTTTCCGGACGCAGGAAGAGCGGCTGCAGAAAGGCGTCGGTGATCCGCTGGGAAAGATGGGAAAGGTCTTCGTCCACGACCGCGATCGCGGCATTCGCGATGGAGTCCGGCAGAGCCTTTGCGGCGGAATAGACTCCGAAGCTGAAGGTGTAGGCGATCAGCGCCAGCATCAGCGGGTCGTGAAGGAGTCCGCGCAGTTCCTTGACTCCCAGAAAATAAATGTTCTTGACGGTCTGCATCATGTTACGAATCCTGTTTTTTCAGCACCGCGACCCCGAGGAAGATCAGGATCGGCACGGTGATGATCAGAGCGTAAAAGTTCAGTCGGAGATCTCCGAATCCGAGCGCCTTGTTGAAGATTCCGCGCGAAATCAGGAGCATGTGGGTCGTCGGGAAGACTTCCCCGACCACCCGTCCCGCGCCCGTGAGGGTGCTGACCGGGTTGATCAGTCCGCAGAACTGCTGCGCCGGGATGATCGTGCCGATCATGGTGAGGAAGATGACCGCGATCTGGCTGCGCGTGACCGAGGAGGCCAGCAGTCCGATCCCGGTGGAAGTCATGCAGTAGAGGAAGAGCGCCGCAAGCAGCGCGGGAAGGCTTCCCAGAATCGGCACCTCGAAGAAGAATACGGCCATCATCAGCAGGAGCACGGCGCTGAACATGGAAAGCAGCACGTAGGGCGTCTGTTTCCCGAGCAGGAATTCGAGACGGGTCAGCGGGGTCACGTAAAGGTTGATGATGGAACCCATTTCCTTTTCGCGGACGACGGCCAGTGCGGCGAGAATCGCGGGGATCATCATCAGCAGGATGGGGATCACGGCGGGGACCATGGCCGGAAGGCTGAGCACGTTCGGGTTGTAGCGGTAGCGCAGTTCGATCGAGGCCGGCGCGGCGGCTTTGGATCCGCCCTGCCGCGTCTGAAGATAGTTCCTCAGCCATTCCGAATGGAGCGCCGAGGCGTAGCCGTTGATCGTGTTGGCGCGCATGGGCATGGCGCCGTCGATCCAGAAAACGATTTCGGGGCTCTGCCCCTGCTGGAGAAGACGTCCGAACTGGGCGGGAATTTCCACGGCCATGCTGATTTCGCCGCTGCGCATGCGGCGGTCGAGGTCGGCGTGGTCGCGGATCCGGGGCTTTTCCACAAAGTAGCGCGAGCCCGCGATGTTGAGCGTATAGTTCTGGCTGAGTTCGCTCTGGTCCCAGTCAAGGACCGCGAAGGAGAGATTGTCCACGTCCATGCTGATTCCGTAGCCCATCACCAGCATCAGCAGGAGCGCGCCGAACAGCGCCAGGGTCAGACGGATCGGGTCGCGCAGAAGTTCCAGGTTTTCCCGCCAGAAGCAGCTGTACCAGCGCCTGAGGTTGAAGGTCCTGGAAAAGAATCCCGGCGTGCGGACCTGTTTTGCTTCGGACGCGGCAGGAAGCGCGGCGGCCGGAGCGGCCGCCTGCTTTGATTCGGGCGCGGCGTCCTCCAGATAGCCGATGAAGGCGGCTTCGAGCGATTCGGCGTGACGCGCCTTGACCAGCGCGGCGGGAGTGTCGCAGGCGAGCGATCTTCCGGCGTGCATCAGGGAGATGCGGTCGCAGCGCTCCGCCTCGTTCATGAAGTGGGTCGTGATGAAGATCGTGACGAGGTCGCGGCGGGAAAGCTCGATGATCAGTTCCCAGAAGGCGTCGCGCGCCACGGGGTCGACTCCGGAAGTCGGTTCGTCGAGGATCAGGATCTGCGGATGGTGGACCACGGCGGCCGCAAGCGAAAGCCTCTGGCGGATTCCGAGCGGAAGCGAATCCGGATACGAATCGGCGCATTCGAGGAGTCCGAAGCGCCGGAGCATTTCCTCCACGGCGGGACCGACCTTGTTTTCCGGAATCTGGTAAAGCCGCGCGTAAAGGTTCAGGTTCTGGCGGACCGTGAGCTCGCCGTAAAGGGAGAACGCCTGGG
Source organism: uncultured Victivallales bacterium (assembly GCA_964534535.1). Classification (GTDB taxonomy): domain Bacteria; phylum Verrucomicrobiota; class Lentisphaeria; order Victivallales; family UBA1829; genus CAZHPP01. Next base: position 4,289 of record CAZHPP010000093.1, read on the forward strand.
TCATGTACCCGAGCTGGAGCCGCGCATTCAATCCGCCGTCGGCGATCTTTTTCCCGAAGAGGAGGGCTTCGCCGCTGGTGGCGGGGAGCAGTCCGGTCAGCATCCGCATGGTGGTGGTTTTTCCGCAGCCGTTGGAGCCGAGAAAACCGAAAATTTCCCCGCGCGAAATCGTGAAGTTCACGTGGTCGACGGCGGTGAAGCTGCCGAATTTCTTCGTGAGGTCGTGCGCTTCGATCGCGACGGTCGAGCGGCCTTCGGCGGAAAGCGGCGGCACGACGAGCTCTTTGTGTCCGGCGCGTTTTTCCTCCGGCAGAAGCCGGATGAACGCCAGGTCGAGGTTCGGGGATTTCGTCTTTTCGAGAAATTCCTTCGGGGTGCCGGTGTCGAGAATCTTGCCTTCGTCCATGGCGACCAGCCAGTCGAAGCGCTGGGCTTCGTCCATGTAGGCCGTGGCCACGATCACGCCCATCTGCGGCTGTTCCCGGCGCACGTTCGCAACAAGGTCCCAGAACTGGCGGCGGGCGAGCGGGTCGACGCCTGTCGTGGGTTCGTCGAGCACCAGCAGGTCGGGGTCGTGGATCAGCGAACAGCAGAGTCCGAGTTTCTGCTTCATGCCGCCGGAAAGCTTTCCGGCCGGCCGGTCCAGAAACGGATAGAGTCCGGTGCTTTTCGTCAGCAGGTCGATCCTGCGGCGGCGCTCGGCCGCGCCGTGTCCGAAGAGCCGGGCGAAGAACTGAAGATTTTCCTCGACCGTCAGCGTAAAGTAAAGATTCTTTCCGAGGCCCTGCGGCATGTAGGCGATGCGCGGACAGACCTCTTCCCGGTGGACGCGGTTCCGCATGTCGCCGCCGAGGACCTGAAGAGAGCCTTCCTGCATGGCGTGCGCGCCGGTGATCAGCGAAAACAGCGAGGATTTCCCCACGCCGTCGGGGCCGATCACGCCGACCAGCTTCCGCGGGGGAAAGTCGATCGAAACATGGTTCAGCGCGAGCGTTTTCCCGTAGCGGAGCGAAACGTCGTCAAGTTTGACAAAAGGTTCGGAGTTCATGATGACTCCGGATCACTTCTGCGGCTTTTTTCCGTTGAGGAACGCGGGCCATTCGGCCTGGGGGTCGAGCCGGACCCAGGCCATGCCGGGAAGTCCGGTCTTCACATATTCGATGTATTTTTTGAGCAGTTTCGCGTCGATGCGCGCCTTGACGCGGAACATCATTTTCTGGCGTTCGCTTTCCGTTTCGACCGTCTTGGGCGTGAACTGCGCCACGCTCGCCACGTAGATGACCTTGGCCGGAATCGGGTGCTTGGGCGCCGCGTCGATTACGAGCTTCACGTCCGATCCGATCGCGACCTTGCCTGCGACCAGTTCCGGAAGGAAGAACGTCATGTAGACGTCGGTGAGGTCGGCCAGGTTGAGCACCTTGCCGCCGGCGGAAAGAACTTCGCCGACCTGTGAAATCTTGTACTGAATCCGGCCTTCGCGCGGACTCGTGAGCAGACTGTCGTCGATGTCGGCCTGAATCCGGTCGATGTCGGCGGCTGCCGCCGTGATCGAGGCGTTGGCCGCCGCAACTTCCGCCTTGGCGGATTCGACCGCGGCCATGGCCTGCTGGAGGCGGGCCTTCGCGGAATCCAGTTCCGCCTTGGTCGTGAGATAGTTGGTCCGGTCGTCGTCGTATTTCTGCTTGGAGATTGCGGACGTGGTGTCCAGCTGTTTGGCGCGGTCGAAGCGTTTTGCTGCGCCTTCCAGACGGCTTTCCTCCTGCGCGACGACGGCTTTCGCCGCCTCCAGTTCCCCTTCTTTCACCTTGACCGTGGCCTTCGCGCCCTGCGCGGAGGCTTCGGCCTGCTGGCGGTGCGCCTTGGCCTGTTCGAGTTCGGCCCTGAGAACGTTGGTCTGCATCAGGGCGAGCTTCTGTCCGGGCTGGACAAGGTCGCCTTCCTCGACGAAGATCTGGTCGATTCTTCCCGCGAGTTTTGCGGCGATGTTGATTTCGGTCGCTTCCAGGCGGCCGTTGCCGCAGGCGAACTTTTCCGGATCGTAGTTCTTCCGGGTTGAGATCACATGATAGGCGTAAAATGCCGCTCCGGCCGCGGCGGCGATCAGAATCCAGATGATGAGTTTCTTCTGCATGATGTCCCCTGTATGTTTGAATGAGATGTTTTTTTCTGTGTCAGCATTTTGATACAATACATCTGCAAACGGAGGCCGTCAAGTGAAAAGCATAGTTCTTTGAAACGAATTTTCTGCAAACAGCCGGCTGGAACGTGATTTCGCCTGTTCCGGATGCGCAAAGTCCGCGGAACGGGGAGCGGCTGCGGGGAAAAGGTCAAAAGAATGAAAAAGACGGTGGAAATGAACCGTAACCCTTGATATCCGGGCTTCTTTCCTGCGGAAAAGAGGATTGTATTTTTCAAGTTCTGCACTTAAAAAAGGCATGATGTTTTTTCTTCGCCTGAGGCTATGTCGTGTTTCATACCGCGCAATCATGTCGGCGCTCCACTTCCGACGAGCTGGATGACCCATTCTCGTCGGAGCGCCTTTGATGACTCACGCTGCCACACAGCCGGCGACAGTCCCGGCAATGCCTGTTTCCTGTGCTCCTTCCGTTCCTCTTCGTTTTTGCAGGACTTCCTGTATATTACTGCACCTGTCTTAAAAATGTGCGCAATTTCCCGGACGTTATCGGGACCGGCCCCCGCTTCGCGGCCGCGGCATGTTCCGGACACAGCGAAAATATCGGCATTGTGCGCAACACGGGAGATTCAGCAGGGTCCATCGGGAAGGCGCCGGACAAGATCAGGACTGTCTTTTTTCAGGAAACCAATGCGTGTTTCTCGAAGAACAGACTGAGCTTTTCAACGGAAATCGGCTTGGTCAGCACGCCATCGAAGACGGACATGTCGAAGTTGATGCTGGATTCAACGTCCGCAGTGACTGCTGCGATCACGATATGATGTTCCGGATCGTTCTTTCTGATTTTTCCTGCGAGTTCCATTCCGTTCATCTCCGGCATCCACAGGTCTGTCAGGAGGAAATCGTATTTTTTCTGTTTTATGGCATTGACCGCATCGTTCCCGCTGAGTGCGATATCCGTTTCGATGCGCAATGATTTCACCAGCAGCGCCTGGAGAACTTTCACGTTCATGAGGACGTCGTCCACAACAAGCACCCTGAAATCCCGGCACGGCAGGAATGCCGCCGACCCGTTCCGTTCCGGCTGTATTTGTTCAGAGGATGCCACGGAGACATTGCGAAGCACCATGCTGAACGTGGAACCTTGGCCGTAAATGCTGCTGAGCGAAATTTCTCCATTCATCTGGTACAGCAGACGCTGTACAATGCTGAGGCCTAGGCCTGTGCCGTTGCTGGATGCCCGCGTTCCGCGCATGGCCTTGGCCTGGACAAAGGGCTGGAAGAGCAGCTGGCGGTCTTCTTCCCTGATTCCGACGCCGGTATCCGTGACGGCGAACTGAAGGTCTCCGGACTTCTTGTCCTTCGGCAGGAAAGATGCCGAAACGGTGATGCTGCCGTGTTCGGTGAATTTGACGGCGTTTCCGATGATATTGAAGAGAATCTGCCGGACTCGCTGCCTGTCAATTTTTACGGGCGGCACAGGCTGCATGATGTACTTCAGTTCCAGATTTTTATTCCGGATCTGGGTATCGAAAATTTTTGAGACTTCGCGCAGAAGTCCGGGGAAATCCGTCCGGCTCAGATTGAATTTCATTTTCCCGGCTTCGAGCTTGGAAAGATCGAGAATGTCGTTGATGAGGGCGAGCAGATTGTTGCCGGCGACGGCAATGTCGGAAATATAAGTTTTCTGTTCCTCGGGAGAAATGGTGCTGTCCCTGAGCAGTTCTGAAAAACCGATGACTGCGTTCAGCGGAGTGCGGATTTCATGGCTCATGGTGGCCAGGAAATAGCTCATGGCCTTGCTGGCGGACTTGGCCTGTTCCATTGCGTCGAGCAGCTGAGAGCGGAGCTGTTCATGAATGATGGCGATTTCGATGAAATGCGCAACGGACTGGAGGAAGATTCGGTCGGTCTCGGCCAGCCCCCAGCCGGGGACACGGCATGTGATGCCGATGAATCCCCAGAATTTTCCATTGATGACGATGCGGTATGCAAGAAGAAATTTTGCATTGCTGCTGCGGATTTTCCGGGACCAGGCAGGACCGAAAACCTTCTGGACTCTTGGTTCGTCCAGTTTGGAGATCATGATCATCGGGCGCTTCTGGAATGCGTGTTCCCAGTCACGGGAGGTTGAGAACGGAATCGTTTGGTGATCGTCCGCCATCAGCAGGATTCCATCGTCGGAATATTCATATCGGCAGGTGCTGATGCGCTGTTTCATATCCATCTGCAGGATGAAGGTCCGGTTGGCTTCCGGAATTTTCCGGCAGATGGCCTCGATCGCATTGCGGATCGCTGCGGCGACATCCGGGGATACAATCAGGGTCTCCATGCACCGGCTTACCAGATTTCTGGTTTCCGTGATCTGATCCTCGTACGTGGTGTCCATGATTGCGCCGATGATCAGTTTGCTGCCGCGGTCCTGTGTTTTGAACGGCATTTCCGTAACCTGAAAGTGTTTCCTGCGTCCGTTCTGCAGACGCGGCTGGATGGCGTAGTGGACGATTCCGCCCTGTTCAACGGCTTTGCGGTCGTTCCGGAAGATGATTTCCACATCACCGGCGGTCTGAAAAATGTCGGAGGAAGTGGCTCCGATGAATTTTTCGGGGGAAATTCCCATCAGATCGCCGTATGCCCTGTTCACGGAATCGTATCGGAAGCCGGAATCGGCGCGCTTGATGAAAATGCCGATGGGGAATGAGCTGATGATGTTTCTCCACATCTCCTCCTGCCGATGGATCATCAGGGAACTCAGGTAGAGTTTGCGTCCGGATAGATAAAGGCGCATTGCAAGCAGCAGGATGACAAGCCCCAGGACAGATGCGATGGAAAGGACCATGACGAGATGGCGCTTCATGAAACTCGAAACGGTCTGTTTCGGCGGCTTTACCTGAAGCATTTTCAGGTAAACTGTCTTGATATAGTCGCTGTTGAGCGCCATGGTCGATTTGTTGATGATGTGCGCGAGCATAATGTCGCCGGAACGGATTCCGACGGACATGGGCGCAGAGCGGTCGTGCATGACGTCGAATGCCAGCCGGCGCGTCTCATCGTTGATCAGGGCGATTTCGGCGGAATGCGCCAGAAGATATCCGATGTCCTGACGGCCGTACTTGACCGCATCCACGATCTCCTGCTTGGTCGGATAGTAGACCTTTTCCATGCCGGAAATGTCATCGTTCTGAAGATAAAGTCCCATCAGGTCGGTATCGCGGATCAGGGCCATCGACACCGGTTTCCCCAGAAAGTCCTTGCGGTGGATGCGTGCGATCGGGAATGTGATATAGGGTTCGGTGAGAAGGAATCCGCGGCTGCCGGCACGGGAAAGATCGAACGGTTCGTCAAAAGAAAGGACAATTCCTGATTTCGGGTCCACAAGCATCCGGTCCCGTTCCGTCCTGGTCTTCGCAATGACGAACCGGATGTCAAGCCCGCTGTTCCGGATGATTTCATCGGCAACATCCCGGAGAACCCCCTTCATCTGCCCGTCTTCGACATACGACATGGGGTAGCGGTCTGGACACAGCAGCGCGTAATATACCTGATGCCGTTCCCTCGATTTCCTGATGTATTCGTCTTCACCAGGGGTGAAAGTCGTTTTCACCTTGAGATCGTCCTGGTATTTTCCCGCCAGATTGGCAACCAGATTCGGGGAAGCCAGGTTCAGTTCCTCCATGGCCGAGTCTATTTCGCTCATCAGCGCATCGCGCCCCTTGCGCACTGCGAGATAAAGCGGAGCGCCGGGGATCGCGGCAAGAATGGCGGCCTCGGTCCATTTTTTGGAAGGCGTCATCAGCATGGCGTCGATTTCTCCGCGCGTGAGCGCGTCATAAATGGCGGCATCGTCTTTGAAGTCCCGTTCGGTCCATGTGAATCCATGCTGTGCCGAAAACCTGCGCAGAAATCCTGTCGTAAAGTCATTTCCCCGGCAGCCGACCCGGATTCCGGACCAATGTGCAAAGTCCATTGCGCGGTATTTGGGATTATCTTTGAGGACGTACAGGCTCATGTCGG
>CAZHPP010000094.1:0-10333 GCA_964534535.1 uncultured Victivallales bacterium
AGGCCGCCGAATCCGAAAAGTCGCCCGTCATCATCCAGGTGTACGACCGCCTTTTCAGTTCGGAAAAGGGCGCCGACATTGCCGGGACGCTGATCCGTCTTGCGCGCCGCTCGAACCAGGCTGTGGCGCTGCATCTCGACCACGGCTCCACACTCGAACACGCCATGATCGCGATCCGCGCCGGATATACTTCCGTCATGCTCGACGGCTCGCGTCTGCCGTTCGCCGAAAACGTGAAGATCACCAGGCTCGCCGCGGAACTTGCGCACTATGCCGGATGCACCGCCGAAGGCGAAATCGGACACGTTGCGCAGGGCGACGAAACCGCCCTCACGCAGGTTGACGAAGCCGTTCAATTCGCAAAGGAAACGGCCGTGGACGCTCTTGCCGTATCGATCGGCACGGCTCACGGCTACTACAAACTGCCGCCGAAACTGGATATTCCGCGCTGCGCCGCGATCGCGAATGCGCTTCCCGGACTTCCGCTCGTGCTCCACGGCGGTTCGGGCACTCCGCTCCCCGATGTCCGCCGTTCCATCGAGAACGGCATCGCCAAGATCAACATCGCGACCGAATACATGGATACCTACCTGAAGACCTCGCGCGCCGAACTCAACCGGCTCGACGGCAAATTCATCCCGGTGGACAAGTTCTATGATCCGGTGGTGGACGCCTGTGCGGCGCATGCCGCGCGTCTGATCCGGTTCTTTGCGGGACGCTGATCTTCGTTTCCGCGCGCCGGCCTTCCCTCCGGCGCACGGAAACGATGGTTCGGACTGATTTCTGTCAGAAGACTTCAATTTGTCCGGTTTTCCAGTAGCGGCGAATCTTCAGAAATCAAAAATTCCGAAACTGTTGTCCGTACCCTCAAGCGTGCCGTCGGCACGGTGCGCCATCAGCACGGCATTGGCACGGGCCGACGGAACGTCGGAAACATGGCCGTCGGCATATCCGACGGCGCACTGTCCGCCGTGCCGCGCCGAAAAGCTGTGGAGCGTCTCCTCGAGCCCGGCCGTGAAATTGTTGATGACCATGAACCCGCAGAGGCCGTATCCGCCGGGAAGCAGCGCATTGTAGCGGGATTCGGCGGCAAGAACCGTCCGGGAGGGAGTTCTGACCTGGGAAAGCTTCATCTGGCCGCAGGCATGTCCCCACGATCCGTTCGGGGCGAAACTCCCCGGTCCTTCCGCAAGCATTCCATAGGAAACGAAGCTCGCGGCGTTCGCGGTCCCGAGCGCCGGGTTCCCCGCGGAAGGACACAGGAAGATGGAATTCCGGGCTAGTTCTCCGGGAAAGAACGCGGAAAGCAGCATTGAGGACCACGGACGGTCCGCATCGGGCGGATTGCTGAAGGCGTTGGGATAATATTCGCCGGAAAACTCCGCATAGTCCCGGAAACACTGCTGGATGTTCCTGAGGTTGGAAATGCAGACCGCGGCGCGGGCCCGCTCCCGTGCGCGGCCGAGGGCGGGCAGGAGCAGTCCGGCCAGAATCGCGATCACGGCGCAGACGACCAGGAGCTCGACAAGGGTGAATTTTTGAATTTTAGGCATCATGATTCTGTTTCCGGGAAGGTATTATATTCCGCTTTCCGGTCCGTGTCAAGGAACCATGCCCGTTTTTCGAATCCGTTCCACCCGGCGGGAAAGGCAAAGCGATTCCGCTTCTGTGCGCCCGGACATCTGACGCATTGCGTTCCGGCGGAAGTCCGGCTTTTCCGCGATTGCATTTTCCCCGGAACCGGAGTATATTATTCAGTTGAAAAAAAATCCCAACAGGAGCAATCGAAATCATGCCGAAATCCACACCGCCTCCGGGCACAAGCGACATCACGCCGGAAGAAACCCCTCAGTGGCTTCTCCTGGAAAACACTGCACGCAGAATCTTTTCCCTTTACGGCTACGGCGAACTCCGCACGCCGGTCATGGAATACACCGAAGTCTTCCAGCGCGGACTCGGCGACGACACCGACGTCGTCAAGAAGGAAATGTACACGTTCGAGGACAAGGGCGGCAGGAGCCTCACGCTCCGCCCCGAAGGCACCGCGGGCGTCATGCGCTCGCTTTCCGGAACCGACGCCCTGAACGGAGTCGAACACCGCGTGTTCTACATCGGTCCCATGTTCCGCGGAGAGCGTCCGGCCGCCGGACGCCGCCGCCAGTTTCATCAGATCGGCGTGGAAAACGCCGGTCGGGTTTCGCCCGAACTCGACGCCGAATGCATCGCCATGCTGATTCATTATCTGGGCGAGATCGGGATCACGGGCGTCACGCTCAAGCTGAACACCCGCGGCGTCAAGGCCGACCGCCCCGCCGCCGAAACGGCGCTCCGGAACTATTTCGCGCCGCAGATCGCCGGCATGTGCGAGGACTGCCGCGACCGGCTCAACCGCAACATCTGGCGAATCCTCGACTGCAAGCAGGAAGCCTGCCGCAGGATCATCGAAAACGCCCCCGACGCCGCGCAGTTCTTCGGCGAGGAGACGAAAACCTATTTCAAGCGCGTCTGCTCCGCCCTGACCGCCATGGGCGTTTCCTATGAAATCGACAAGAAGCTCGTGCGCGGACTGGATTATTACGTGCACACGGTGTTCGAGCTTTCGCACCCGGCGCTCGGCGACCAGATCGCGATCGCCGGCGGCGGCCGCTACGAGCTGCTTCTGCCCGGCGAATCCAAACCGATCCAGGGCGTGGGCTTCGCCTGCGGCATGGAACGGCTGCTGATGCTCCGCGAAGCGCTGAAGATCGAACCGCCGAAACAGACCGTCCCCGACATTTTCCTGGTCTCCATGGGCGAAAAGGCGCTCGCGTTCAACACGAAGCTCGCTTCCGCGCTCCGCCGCCTCGGAATTTCCACGGGAATCGAGCTCGAACAGAAGAGCATGAAGTCGCAGATGCGTTCCGCCGACCGCCTCAAAGCCCGCTACACCCTCACCGTCGGCGACAACGAACTCGCCTCCGGAAAGGCCCAGCTCAAAAAGATGGAGGATGCTTCCCTCGTCCCCGCCGATTCGCTCGACGCCGACGCGATCGCAAAACTCCTCCGTCCACGGTAATGAATCTATGGATAAAGTCAACAATCTGAACATCGAGTCGCAGTACCCCCTGCCGACTCCGCTCGACATCCACAACGAGCTGCCGCTCCCGCCGGAGTCCGAAGACTTCGTGGCGGAGTCGCGCAAGACCGTCGTGGACATTCTTCACGGACGCGATCCGCGTCTGCTGGTGATCGTGGGACCGTGTTCGGTCGACAGCGTGCCCGCTGCGCTCGAATACGCGGAACGGCTGAAGAAGCTCCAGCCCGCGGTTGCGGACAAATTTTTCATCATCATGCGCGCGTATTTTGAAAAGCCTCGCACAAATCTCGGGTGGAAGGGGTTCGTCTACGACCCCGGGCTCGACGACACGTTCAGGATTGAAACGGGGCTCCGTCTCTCCCGCGGGCTGCTGCTGAAACTCGCGGCGATGAAGATTCCGGCGGCGACGGAATTTCTCGACCCGATCATTCCTCAGTATCTGTGCGACCTGATCTCGTGGGCGGCCATCGGCGCGCGCACGAGCGAAAGCCAGACCCACCGCCAGCTCGCCAGCGGCATGTCCATGCCGGTCGGATTCAAGAACGCCACCGATGGCTCCATCACCGTGGCGATCGACGCCATCAAGACGGCCTCCGCCAGCCACAGTTTCCTCGGCGTGATCCACGACGGACTCACCGGGGTCTTCAAGACCCGCGGCAACAGAAACTGCCATATCGTCCTGCGCGGATCGGCCTCCGAACCCAACTACGGCCCCGAATTCATCGCCTTCACGCGCGTGCTTCTGGAAAAATCCGGGCTCAATCCGGCCATCGTGATCGACTGCAGCCACGGCAATTCCGGCAAGGTGCCGCAGCGCGAACCCGCCGTCCTGCAGGAAATCGTCCGCCAGATCAACGCGGGCGAGAAATCCATCCGCGGCTTCATGATGGAAAGCTACCTCAAGACCGGGAAGCAGGATATTTCCAAGCGCACGGAGGCCACGCTCGGCCTTTCCGTGACGGACGCCTGTCTCGGCTGGGAAGAGACGGAAGCCGTCATCCGCAAAGCCTACGACGAGATCCGTTCCCTCTGATTTCTCCTCCGTCATCCCATAAGAAAGGCCGGAACCCGTTCAACGGATTCCGGCCTTTTTCATTGCAGAACGAACCGCTGTTTCAGCGGCTTAGTCCATGTCGACCAGCCAGTTGTGGATGTCCGGCAGTTCGCCGTGCTGGATTCCGGTCACCTGCGAGTAGAGCTTCTGGAGCGTCTTTCCGCAGGTCGTGCCGTAATCGTAGACCTTGTCCCCGAGAACGATCTTGGAGACAGGCGTGATGACGACGGCGGTTCCGCAGGCAGCGACTTCGGCGAAGTCGGCCAGTTCCTTCTTGTCGATCGGGCGGTTTTCGACCTTGAGCCCGATGTCCTGCGCGATCTGCTGCAGAGTCTTGTTCGTGATGCTGGGCAGGATCGAGTGGGACTTCGGCGTAACGTATTTTCCGTCCTTCGTGATGGCGAAGAAGTTGCTGGTTCCGAACTCGTCGATGAAGGTGTGGCCGGCGGGATCGAGGAACAGCGTGATCGGATACCCCTGCTCATGGGCGGCCTTGCTGGAAATGAGGCTGGCGGCATAGTTTCCGCCGACCTTGATGTGGCCGGTTCCGCGGGGTGCCGCGCGGTCATAGTCCAGGATCACAAGCGCCTCGACGGGCTTGAGCCCGCCTTTGTAGTACGCTCCGACCGGCGTGACCAGAATGATGAAATCATACATGTTGCTGGGGGAAACGCCGATCTGCGCGCCCGTGCCGATCAGCAGGGGACGCACATAGAGCGATCCGCCCGAGCCGTACGGCGGAACATAGTCGATGTTGTCCTTCACGACCATCTTGATGCACTTCAGGTAGAGTTCCTCCGGAATGCGGGGCATCAGAATGTAGTCGGCCGTATTGTTCATGCGGCGGGCATTCTCAACAGGGCGGAACGCGCGGACCTTGCCGTCCTTGCACTTGAAGCACTTCAGGCCTTCAAAGGCTTCCTGTCCGTAATGAAGGCAGGTGGCGGCGATGGACATCTTGATATTGGGATCCTTGACAAGGACGGGTTCGGACCATTTTCCGTTTTTCCAGGTCATGCGGACATGGGAGCGGGTGGGCATGTAGCCGAACCCGAGGGTGGACCAGTCGATTTCCGACGGCTTTTTCGCTTTCACTTCACTTTCGATCATATTTGCAGAACCTCCTGATTGACTGTCAATACGATAATATACCGTTTTCTTTCGAAAATACCAGCGGGGGAGAAAAAAACTTTGCGGAACAATGGGACGGCTCAGGTCATGCCGCCGAATACGGCCTGCCCGATGCAGACGGAAGATTCGTCCGGCGCCGTCAGGTGATGGCGGTACACGCGGAATCCGCGGGCGGCCAGCACCGATTCCACCATCGTCGTGAACGACGGGCTGATGAAGACCTTTCCGGAAAGCACAAAATCCCGGAGCCCGGACCGCGAGGCGGCGAAATCGGCCATGTCCCCGACCGCCTGCGCCACCGTCTTCAGGAACGCGCAGACAATGTCCTGCGGCGGGAACGGCGCCAGGACTTTCGGGTCGGCGATATTCCGGAAGAAGCCGATCCAGTCGACGAACTTCACGCCGACGTCGCTGTCCCGCAGATTGTATTTCATGATCCCGCAGAGTTTTTTCACGTTGGAATCGGAAATCGGCTCGGTGAGGAAATGCTCGAAGATCAGCAGCTGCTGAATCGCATAGGTCCTCTGTTCCGGAGCGATTCCGGCGGCCGCGGAAACGGCGTCGAACAGCGTCAGCGCGGCATGGGTCCCCACCGTGTTGCGGTAGTCCGCGGAGGAACGCCAGGAACGGTAGGCTTCGGAAGAAAGGTTCAGCCTCCGGAGCCAGTCGCCGCCGAGGGAGACTCCCGCCTGGTCCATGTACCGCGCGAACAGGAAGGCCGGACGCGCGGAACGGTCCTTCGGATAGCTCATTTCGACGGGTGCAAAGCTGCAGAGCCGCTTGAATCCGACCAGGTCGGCCTCCATGAGCTCGGCGCCCCAGACAAAGCCGTCGGGACCGTTCGCGCCGCCGTCGAAGATCAGCGCGAGCGCGCGGGTCAGGTTGTTTTCCACCATGCAGGTGATCGCGTTCGCATGATGGCGCTGCGCCGTGGCGAGCGGCAGACGGTATTTCTCCGCCACCACGAGCGCCCGCTGGGCGGAATAGGTCTCCATGTCCATGTCGCATACGATGATGTCCGGAATCCGCGCGTTCATGAGGATCAGCCGTTCGGCGGTCAGGGAAAGCGAGCGGGAATGACGTTCGTTGCGGATCGTTCCCATCTGCTGGGAACTGATGACCGTGCTGCGGAATCCGAGCGCGACCGCCGCAGAAAAGTCGGAACCGAACGCCAGAACGTCGCGCTTGAGCGGACTCCCCAGCCGGAACGGTTCCGGGCAGAGCCCCCGCGAGCGGCGCCACGTTTCGATGGAGCCGTCGGAACCGATCCTCCGCACGGACGAACCGCCGTCCTGCCAGATCTTCAGGTCATGCAGGAGCAGAACGTCCGCAAATTCTGCCGCGGACGCAACGTCGCGGTCGCCTCCGGCGTCTTCCGGATCGACGGGATGCGGCCCGCCCGCATAGGCAAACAGTTCGAAATGGCCGCAGCCGCCTTCCTCATCCTCGTCGGCGCCGTTCCGGCGGCTGTCGAACAGCAGACGCAGCAGCGCGGTCGGAGGCATGCACACGCCCACGGAAACAGGATAGTCGGGACACAGCAGACTGCCGTTCAGTCCCATGCCGGGCTTCAACCGCGTAATGACGACCGGCGCCGCGGGCGAAAGGATCAGCGACTCTTCCGCCGGCGTGACGTCGCAGTATTTCCGGACGGATTCAATGTCGCGGGCCATCAGCGAAATGGGTTTTGCCGGCATCCTGCGGCGTTCCCGGAGCAGACGGAGCGCGGAATCGCTGAACGCGTCGCAGAGCACGATGAAGCCGTCGTAGGTCTTCACCGCCACGATCTTGCCTTTTTCAATATATTCTGAGGCAGATTCGAGCGGCTGGAGCGTGTCGATCGCTTTTCCGTTCTTTCCGGCGAGGATGGCGGTCGGTCCGCAGAAGGGACAGCTGGCCAGCCAGTTGCCGTCGGGCGAACCGCTTTCCGCCAGCTTCACATGCGGTGCGCACCGGGCGCACGGAGGAAACGCGCGGAACATGGAGTTCCAGCGCGAAAACGGCGCCAGAATCGCCACGCCGTACCGCGGTCCGCAGTGTTCGCACATGGTGAAGGGATAACGGTAATAGGGCGAATCGGGGTCGAGCATTTTCTTCGTGCATTCGGGACACGGCGCGCGGTCGGGCTGGATCAGTTCTTCAAAGCAGTTCGGCCCCAGGATGCGGAACGGTTTGGGCTTGGTCCCCGCAGGAAGCGCAGGCTCGATGGAGCGGCGGATCAGCCGGATCGCCCGCAGATGGAAAAAGCGCGGAAGACTCTTGGGCAGCTGCTGAAGGAACTGGCTGATCACTTCATCGTCGCCTTCGAGCCGCAGGACCGCGCCTTCCGCGGAATCGGAAATCCAGCCGCCGAGACGGCTGTCGCCGGCCAGCTTCCAAATGTAGGGCTTGAAGCCGGGGACTCCGGTTTCTCCTTTCATTTCCAGCGTGATGCCGACATTCATGGGTTCATCCCTTCATTTTTATTTGACGGCCGCCTTCGTATAGGCCTCGAACGCGCCCGGGAACGGCCGGAGCGCCCGCCGCAGGATCCCGATGCAGTGCGCAATCGCGATCCCGTAATTTGTGAACGGAACCTTCCGTCCGCGGCAGAACTCGATCCGCGTCAGCAGCTCGCGCCGGTTGAACGTGCACGCGCCGCAGTGGATCACAAGCGAATATTCCGCCAGATTCGCGGGGAAGTCGTGTCCCATGCAGTGGTCGATCTGGAGCTTTGCGCCTGTCTTCTTGGCCAGGAGCTTCGGAATCTTCACGGTCCCGATGTCCTCGCCGATCGGATGGTGCGTGCATGCTTCCGCGATCAGCACCTTGTCGCCGTCGCGAAGCCGGTCGATCGCGGCCGCGCCCGCAGCGCAGACGGAAAGGTCGCCCTTCATCCGCGCCATCAGAATGGAAAACGAGGTAAGTTCAATGTCCGGAGGAGTCAGCCGGTCCACGTTTGCGAACGCCTGGGAGTCGGTCACGACCAGCGCCGGCTTCGCGTTCAGGGACTTCAGACACTCCGAAAGTGAATTTTCCTTGACCACGCAGCACCAGGTGTCATTGTCGAGGACGTCCCGCACCGCATGGACCTGCGGAAGGATCAGACGGCCCTTCGGGGCCTCGAGGTCGATCGGCGTCACCAGCACGATGATTTTTCCGGGCGCGGCGAGTCCGCCGAGCATTCCGGTCGAATTCAGATAATCGTCCGGCGCAAGAGAAATGAGTTTCTGCCGGAGGTCTTCGATCCCCTCCCCCGTCTTTGCGGAAAGGTTCAGGACGGGGATGTGCCGGACTTCGAGTTCGGCCAGCAGCGAGGGCTGCGGCTTCCCGAGGTCGGACTTGTTGAAGACGGCGATCACGGGGACTTCGCGCTTCGCAAAAATTTCAGCGAGCTGGTTTTCGAAATCGGTCCAGGCTCCGTCGCCGGAAACGATCACGGCGATGTCGGTGCGTTCCTCGATCTTGCGGCTTTTGCCCACGCGCATTTCGCCGAGCTTCCCGGTGTCGTCGAGGCCGGCCGTGTCGATGAGGAGCACCGGGCCCATGGGCAGGAGCTCCATGGCTTTTTCGACCGGGTCGGTCGTGGTTCCGGGAACGTCGGAGACGATGGATACGTTCTGTCCGGCCACGGCGTTGACGACGGACGATTTTCCTGCATTGCGTCTTCCGAAGAAGGCGATCTGCAGACGGAGACCCTTGGGTGCATCTTTCATTTCGGGCACAGCTTTCATTTGATTTTTCTATGATTTGACTAATTTATCATTCTCCGTTGAATATTCCAGTCAAAACATAAAATATTTTCAAAAAAACGCATTCGGCAGCGCAGATGCCGCGGGAGAAGTTTTTCCCCGCTTCTGCGCGCTCGGCTCCTCTCACGCACCACATTCTTCTCACGCGGCATCAGAAACCGGCCGACCCGGTCTCGGCAGGGCTGACCGATCTTTCCGAATCTGCCGGGACCATACGGAATTTTGAAAATCCCCTCTTGACAAATCCGGCAGAATATGGTATAATATAGTCAACAAGTATAGACAGGTTGGCAAAAAAATGAATCATCCGCAGATTGTCAAAGGGACTTCGATTCCGGTGCATTCCCAACTGGCGAAACAGCTGGAAACACTGATCTGCACGGGGAAGATTCTTCCCGGCGGACGCATGCCTTCGGAAAATGAGATCAGCCGGGAATACGGCATTCATCGCCACACGGTCCGGGCATCGCTTCGGGAACTTTCGGAAAAGGGACTGCTGGAAAGCGTGCCGGGCAGCGGCTGGTTCGTGAAAAGCCGGAATTCCGCGTGCAGCCCCGAATCGGAAGAAGTCGGCTTCCCGGAAACGATCTTTGAGATCCGCAGACGGACTCTGCGCCTCAATATCTGCGAGTACCGCTGGCCCGTGCTGAAAGAATCCTGGGATGCTCTTCTGAATCTGCTCCGCATGCGTCTTCCCGGCGTGGAACTGATTGTCTCCACGGATTTTTCCGAAGCCGCCGGAGCGGACATCATATGGGGCTGCGTCCAGAAACGGCCTGACACTCCGGATTTTTCCATGATGTCAGATGATCCCAGAACGGTGAAACTTCTGGAAAAAGAAGTGTCCCCGGACATTTATTTTCCCGCCGCACGGCTGGATGGGATTGCCGCGCTCCCGCTGGAAATGAGCACAAGCCTGAATCTCTGGAACAGGGCGCTCTGGGAAAGTACGGCGGGAAAGGGAGTTCCCGTCCCCGATGGAATTGTCCGGCCGCTGCTTTCCCTCGGCTGGCGCAGGAAGAAATTTCCGCCGGTAGTTTCCTATCTGTTCTGCGCGCTGATTCTTCAGCAGTGGGTTTCCGAAGGAGCGGTCGGATACGATCCGCTGACCGGAACGCTCGATTTCAGCCGTCCGGTCCTGAAGGAATATCTGGAATTCAACCGGGAAATGTTCCTCCGGATTTCCGCGATTGCGAACCGTTTCGAAGCCGGAACGGAACCCGGAGAAATTCTCAGACTGGTGATGGATGGAAAAGTCCTTGCCATGAATACATTCTCTGGACAGCTGAAATACATTCCGCCCGGTTCCGGCGTTTCCGCGTCCCTGCCCATGATCGGGGA
>CAZHPP010000095.1:0-10293 GCA_964534535.1 uncultured Victivallales bacterium
AACGTGCTGGGGCATACCTGGTTTGAAATCACCAAGGGGAAAACCCGCATCGCCGATGTCTGTCGTACGATGAAACGCTTCCCGCTGGAAGTCTTTCTGGTACCGCGCTTTATAAACTACGCATTGAGCGAGAACGACTGGGTCAGGCAAACTGCCCTGACAGCGGATTTTTCCCGGATCCCGGAAGACCCGGATATGGGAGCCGCTGCCCGGTTTGCACTCATGATCGACGGATACGGTCTGATTGATCAGATCGGAAAAGAAAGATGGAGCGGACTCGACAGCACCCGGTTCATTGAATATTTTGATATGCGGATTGGAAGGCCGCAGCTGGAGGCGGCAGAGGCAGGAAAGCCCCATTGGGAAGGTTCTGTCTTGGATTTGTGGTGCCTGATTTTCCGCATTCAGCGCAGCTGCTGGAAGGAAGGCTGGAGTTGCAGTAGAAAAAGAACCGGAGACAGGAAATTTTCGCAGTTTGAACCTGAACTTGTCGGACTCTGGAACCTGCTCCGTGAAAAACTTATGGACTGGCAGCGCAGGGAACGGCGAACGGATTCCTGCCGTCTCATGTTCATTCCCCACAGACCATTGATGACGCCGGATGAAATCTGGCGCCATTCTCAGTCGGAAATTCCGAGGGGAAGCCGTTATGCCCTGGAAATCTACCGGATTATCCAGAGCGAATATTCCCAAATTTGCCCCGGCGAGAAGAGTGCCATGAACATTTCTGACTGAAGGATCATAAATATTGTTCCAGGCAGCCGCGTGGGCAGATGCGCTAATCTTTCACGAAATTCATGAACGACGAGGTCGTCTGGCTTCTCCGCCGCCGCGATCTTTCGGAACAGCATGATCCACATGGATTCGAATCGCGTGATACGGAAGATTGATTTTCCGGACTGGCCCGCAGGTGATTTCCTGCAGGGGACTCAGGAATCTGTCTTTTTCGGAATGAGAATGATCCTTCGGTAGTCTTTGGGCGTCATTCCCGTGATCTTCTTGAAAATGCGCGTGAAGTAGTTGCTGTCAGAAAAACCGCTGGCAAAACCGATTTCGGAAATGGTGGAATCCGTTTCCGCAAGCTTGCGGCAGGCATGATCGATTCTGAGCCGGAGAATATACTGGAGCGGAGACATGCCGGTCGACTCCTTGAACAGTCGCATGAAATTGCTTCTGGACATGCAGCAGAAATGCGACAGATCATGCACACTGATATTTTTCAGGAACTCCCTGTTCAGTTTCTCAAGCACAAGACGGATTCCGGGAGTGAACTCATATCTGCCCGGACTCTGCGCATGGAACCGCACCAGTCTGGCAATGATGGCCATGAACAGTCCCAGACGGCACATCCGGCAGCCGACCAGTCTGGAGTTCTCCTCGCCCAGGAACAGATCCAGCAGGGTTTCGAGTTCGCGGAACGCCGTGCTGTCCAGCCGCAAATGAAGCACGGGGGATTTGGGGCGCGGAGTAAAGATCTGCTCGAATTCGGGAACGCGGCAGACGTCGAGACGGGGAAGCGGAATGGCTTCCGGGGAATACAGAAGGTTGTTGATCTCCAGCGGAATCCCCGGCACGGCGACGAGCTGATGTTTTGTTCCCGGCGGAATCACAAAAACGTCGCCCGGAACAAGCGGAACGGACTCATTCCCCGATTTATGGATTCCCTTTCCAGAAATGACGACAGCCATCTCGACGCATTCATGGGAATGTATCTCTGTTGTCACCTGGTCGTCTTCCCGCTGAGTCCGGAGCGCAAAATCGGGCGAACTCCGAAACAGCCATGCGTTGTTCTTGAACAGACGATTCTGGAAAACCGGCATCGACTCTCCTTGTGTTTCCATCAATATAAATCCGCATGCCGTTTTTTCAATGGCTCATGGAAAAAGAATTTTGTGCTGTTATTTGAGATTTTTATAGAGGACGCCTTTGTTATTTTATGATATAATAGAAGAAACACGAGGTGGTATATGCTGATGAAACAATCTGCAGTTTCCCTGATTCTTTCCGCTGCAATGGCGGCAGCGGCTCTGGAGATCGCTCCGGACAACTGGACGGCATTCAACCAGATGGACGGCATTTCCGTGAAAGACGGCATTTTTACCGCCAGGACCACGGGAAATGATCCCTTTATGAGCACGGCAACCTTCGCTCCTGTCAAGGCCGAGGACTATGATGCCGTGAGAATGGAAATCAGAATGCCGAAAGACGCAACGAACATCGGCCAGATTTTTTTCCGCACGGCGCCGGGCGGAAGCTTTCGCGGGAATGACGTGGACTATCCCTATCATCCTACGGGCGGCTGGGATACCGTGACCGTGCCGCTCGGTTCCAACGGAAACTGGAAAGGAACGATCTATGGCATGAGGCTGGACCCGACCGCAGACTCGAACAAGATGTCCGTCTTCGAACTCCGCCGCTTCGAGCTCATCAAAAAAAAAGGATCCAGTGTCCTTGAATTAAAGATCAAAGACGCAAAGCCGCTTACATTGGGCTGTCCGGAAGAGTTTTTTACCCCATCCGGCGCAATGAAATTCAAAGGGCGGGTCCGGTTTCCGCTTGGCCTGACGACTCTTCCTTCCGTCAAAAATTCTTTCCGCGAAGCTGCCGAAGCCGGATTCGATCATTTCATGGCGACTTCGAACGGGATATTCCCGGAACTGATCAGCGAATCCAGGAAGTATGGTCTTTATCTTGCGCTTTATTACTATTACAAGAGAGACCAGACGCCGGAAAGTTTCGTCGCCGGATTGCGGAAACTTTATCATGACAACCCCGGGCTGGAAGAACGCGTTCTTTATTTCGAGGGAGAGGACGAGGCGGTCTGGAACAACTGGCCTCTTGCTCCGATGCGCGCCGCATTTGAAGGAATGAAAAAATTTGAATTCCGGCGTCCGCTGTACCTCTGCCAGGCACCGCGGAACAAAGTCGGAATCCTGAAGAAATACAATGAATTCAGCGACTGCAGCGGGGCCGACATCTATCCATGGCCGGATGGAATTCATTCCGAACTGCCCAATAAAACTCTGAGCGCCGTAGGGGAATACACGGACAAGTCGTTCAGCGCCAATCCGGCGGGACGCCCCGTGTTCATGGCCCTTCAGGGGTATGGCCGGGGAAAGGACGCACAGTGTCCCGATTTTCCGCAATCCCGTTTTATGGCATACAATGCAATCATGCACGGGGCAACGGGACTTGAGTGGTATGGCCTGAATCATGAAAAGCCCGGCACGCCGATGTGGCCGGTCCTGCGTGACCTTGCCATGGAACTGCGGTCATTTGAATCTGTCCTGATTGAGCCGTGGAATTCCCGGCTCATGCGCAGCGGGAATATCGAAGTCCGGTTCAAGGTCATCGCGGGGAAACCGTATATTTTTGCGGCTGAAGTCGAAGGAAAACCGGGAACATTGAGTTTTACCTCGGATTCCGGGATCAGGACACTGGAGACCGTTTTTGAAAACCGCTCCGTCAGGGCGTCTGCCAAGGGCGTGTTCACCGACTCGTTCGCGCCATGGGCCGTGCATGTGTACGGTCCCCGCCAGTTCAAGGCGGAAAAGACGTCGTTCAAAACGGCAGGGGACGACCGGATCCAGTTCCTTTCCGGCGGCGAAGCCGAATGGATCTGGCCGGAATCGCTCCGGCGGAAACCGAATTCGACAGCATATTTCCGGTTCCCGCTCCATGTCGGGAAAATGCCGGCAAAAGCTTCGATCATGATCACGGCAGATGACATGTACCGTCTTTACTGCAACGGGAAATTCGTCGGGGAAGACTGGAATTTTTCCAAGAACGGCTGGATGACGGCGGAGGTCTACGACCTGAAGCCGTTCCTGCATGCGGATTCGGAAAATCTTGTTGCCGTGGAAGTGAAGAATCTGGGGTCTGCGGCAGGATTGTGGGCAAGCATCAGCCTTGACGGTCAGAGCATGGTCACAAACGAGCTTTGGCGCTGCAGCGGCAAATTCGTTCCCGGGTGGACTGGCGCCATCGCCGATGAGGGCTGGGAGAATCCGGAATCGTACGGTGCTCTGCCGGCACAGCCGTGGGGCCGGTTCATGTTGGTCACTGGAAAATAAAGGCAGGGGACGCAAATCATGAACCTGCATGCAGCTGCAAGTCTATGGTGCATATCTCCGGCTGTCATAAGACAATTGTCCCGGAATGACATTTTCGTTGAAAAACTTGAAAAAAAATACACTCAGGGAGTCAACATGAAAGACATCAATCCAAAGGTTCGGAACTGTTTTTGCTCCAGGTCAAGAAAACACAATTTTACACTCATAGAGCTCCTGGTCGTCATCGCGATCATTGCGATTCTGGCTGGCATGCTTCTGCCCGCGCTGAATGCGGCACGGGAAAAAGTCCGCGGGGCCGCGTGCATCAACAATCTCAAGCAGATCGGAACGGCCACTGCGCTTTACATCAATGACTTCGATTATTATCCGGGCCGCGGCGACGGCAGCTGGACCTATCCCCCGTTTTCCGCCCGGATCGGGTCTTATCTCGGATTCGGCATGGAAATCTACAAAGGCATGCCGCACTTCACTGCGACTCAGCGCGCACCTGTTTTCCTCTGTCCCTCCGCAAAGCGCCCCATGATGCTGACGAATCCCAATTTTGCAGGGGTCCAGGGCCTTTCCTATATCATCAACGTTGAGTTCACCGATTCATCGCTCTGGGGGATCAAGGCATCCGTCGTTTCAAAACCGACAGAGCGGTATCTTTTCTTTGATTCTGGCGAAAGCGGAAACGATTATTATGCCGCCGACAACGACACGTACGGGCGGATCGCCTACATGCACTCTTCCGGAAGCAAGCCGAGAATCGTGCCGACTCACGGCGACGGCTATGGAAAGGCGCTGAACATCGGATTCGCGGACGGACACGCCTCCCGCGTTGATGGGCCGGTCACGACCTCTTCCTCCGATGTGAACGATTCCGTTTATCGGCATTGGGTCGTCCGGTGACGCGCCGGGGCAGGGCTCCGGGGAACAGGGAATTACGTTAAATGAAAATTGCATTTTTCCGAAAAGAAATAACGCCTGAAATCGGCTGCATTGTCTCAGGATATGCCTGGAACGATGTTTCCGTTGCGAAACACGATGACCTCTTCATGACCGGTTTGTGCTGCGATGACGGTGAAAACCGGATCCTGCTCGTCAGTTTCGACCTGCTCGCGCTGGACGCATGGCGCATTGCACGTCTGCGCAGGACATGCGGCGACCTGCTGGGAATCCCGGAGTGCGGCGTAATGCTGACATGCACGCACAACCATTCCGGCCCGCAGACCATAACCGAAGCCGGGCACGAGAATCTGCTGAACACACGCTATCTTGAGAAGCTGGAAAAAACTCTTCTTGCCGAAACAGCCGCATTGAAGAATAAATTCCGTCCGGCCGATGTCTATTTTTATTCGATGCAGGTCGATGAAAACCTGAACCGGCGATACACGACATCCGACAACGTGGCGTCATTTCTTCCGCACCGGGCGGAATGCCGTCCCATCGCAAAAGGAGTTGCAGATCAGGAACTCGGATCAATCATTTTTCTCGACCCGGAGACCCAACTTCCTGTCTATGTGATCGGAAATTATGCCGCCCACCCGCTGGCCGGACACGCTCCCGGCCTTGGAAGCCTCCGTTTTTCTGCCGATTTTCCCGGAGCATTCCGCAATTACGTGCTGAGTGAGACAGGCGCGGAGTGCATGTTCGTTTCCGGCGCGGCCGGCGACATGATCCCGCGTGAAGACGAATTGGGATCGAAGGCCGCTGAAGACATGGGGGAACGGCTTGGAAAGGCCATGGTCCGGAGCATGGTGGATGCGCCGCGCAATCCGGGACGCTTCAAGTTGGATCCGCCTCGGGTCGGTTCGCTGCTCCGGAATTTTTCCGCTCCGCTCAGATACACATGGCGGAACAATCCGGCAAAGCTGACAAAGGAATACAGGGGCAGAGACGATATCCAGATGCAGTTCCAGTGCCTTGCCGTCGGCGACATCTGTTTCATCGGCGTGCCCGGCGAGCTTTGCGCGGAACTGGGGCTGGAACTTAAATGGCACAGTCCATTCCGCCGGACGTTCATAGCCTACGAGGCTACCGGCTACATCGATTATATCTGCCCGGCAAATTTCTTTGTCGCAGGCGGCTATGAACCAAAGAGCCATCGCTTTTCGGCCAGGAGCACCATCGATTTTGTCAAGGCCGGAGTCGATGCCCTGTTCGACCTGCATGAAAGCATGTATCCTTCCCCGGCCGGAAAACCATATCCTGACGGCCTCGATCTGCCGCTGGTTTCGATTCCGCCGAACAGGCGCGCAAATTAAGAGGAAAAGAGTAAACATCCATGCTGGTTACGGGACTTTGCTTCGGTCTGGCCTGTGCTGCGATTCAAGCGTTTTCTTATGTTTTCGGGGCTGTGTTCATCCACCGTTACAACTCGGCGCTGCGTCTTTCCGTCTTCTCTCAGATCGTCATGGGGGCGTTCTGTCTGCCTGTCCTGCCGTTCTGCTTTCCGGCCGGATTGCTGGACAGGAGATTCTTCCCGCTTATGGGCCTGATCCTGCTTTGGACGGTTGTCCTGGGGCTTGGACAATTCTTCTTTTTTTCCACGCTGAACAAGATCGAGTCGAGCCGTGTTTCATCGCTGCTCGGGCTCAAGATTCTTTTCCTGGCTCTTTTCTGCACTGCTGTTTCAGGAGAGCATCTTTCCATGATGCAGTGGACCGGCGCGATGCTTTGCTGCGCCGCAGCCATCGGAATGAACTGGAGCGGCGGAGAAAAAATCAGATTTTCCGGACTCTTCCTGCTGGCGATGACGATCATCTTTTACTCGTTCGCCGATATGCTGGAAACGAGGATCGTGCTTTTCTCCGGTTCCGGAAGCATCCTCCGCGACTCTTTTGCCGCAAGCCTGCTCTGCTACAGCGTCCTCGGGCTGTTTTCACTTCCGTTCCTTGTGCGGTTCCATCCGGACTGGCGGCAGTTCGTCCTTGCCGCGCCGTTTGCCGGTGCGTGGTATTTTTCCCAGGTCGCGATTTTTGTCTCGTTCGGGACCCTGGGCGTCGTGTTCAGCAATATTCTGCTTTCCACTCGCGGAATCTTTTCTGTATTTCTCGGCATAGCCATGATGCTCTACGGAGTCGGAAAATACGATGCTGTCATCAGCAGAAGCATGTGGTTCAGGCGGATCGCGGCATCCATTCTGATGACCGGCGGCATTGTCATGTATTCGCTGGGATCATGAGCCGATACGCGGAACACTGCAGTGGATCAAGGATTCCGAAGACATGCATCGAATCCTTGCCGCCCGCAGAGGACAGCAGCGGATGATTCGCGGCAGGAATCTCAGACTGCTTTTTTCCTCAGCACGAACATGATCTGCACCACGGCGTCGTCCCGGGTGAAGTCATAGGCATAGGGACTCGCAAACGTCAGAAGCTGCCGGTTGACGCCGTTGTCCTGAAGCTCGACCTTGACCGTTTCCGCATCGGGAAGAATCTTGATGATGTCCAGAACGTTGATGGATGTGGCCGACCACGACTTGCGCTTGGAAATCGTGAACGTGTGCTGATGCTGCTGGTTGAAATGGCGGACGTGTCCCTGTTCGTACAGGTCTTCGTCCGGAACCACCACGATCAGAAGGCCTCCGGGACGGACCAGGCTCCACCATCCCTTCAGTGCCGCATAGGGATCGCCAAGGTCTTCCAGACAGTGGGAGGAATAGACCCAGTCGAAGGTTTCGTGGACATAGTCTCCGATTTTTTCGGCGTCGCCGTCTTCCTTGTCGAACCGGAGGCAGTCCTCCGTGACCGGATCGCTGCCGCAGCCGATGTCGATTCCTTTTCCGCGGAACCACAGAAGTTCTTCCGGGGTCAGAAGCTGTTTGAGTTTGGAAGTCTCGTGCATGATGAAAGCTCTCTCCCTGTAAAATTTCAAACACGATGGATGGAACAGATTCAAGATCGGATTTTACCTTATCACGGCTTTCCGGAATTGCAACCCTCGCTGTTCAGAGAAGCGTGCTGTCCCGGCGCAGCCCTTCATAGACGGCCACGGCCACCGAATTCGCCAGATTCAGACTGCGGCTGAAATTGCCCGGCATCGGAATTGTATAAAAGTTGTCCGGATACGTCTTGTGGAACCACGGCGAAAGTCCGCGGCTTTCGCATCCGAAGACCAGAAACGATCCCGGCTCCATCGGACACTCCCAGAAGGATTTCCCGCCGTGCACGGAATAAAAATAAAGCGGAGCGCCGTCCGCCGTCTTCAGCAGGGAGTCCCAGTTCCTGTGCATGACGAAATCCACATGCTTCCAGTAATCCATTCCGGAACGCTTCACATGGGAATCGTCGAGCGAAAAGGTGATCGGTTCGACCAGATGCAGCCGGCATTCGGTGCAGCAGCAGATGCGGCCGATGTTGCCGGTGTTCTGCGGAATTTCAGGCTCCACGAGCACGACGTTGTAGCGGGGCGTTGTCATGCGGAACGGTTCAGACGTCCTTGAGAAGAAGTTTGGCCGGAACATATCCCTGCGCGGCGGCCTTCAGAAGCCACCGGTGGGCGATTTCGTCCTTGTCCGGCCGTTCGGAACATTTCAGAGTGACGAGCGCGACGGCATATTGTGCGGCGGGATCGCCCAGCCGTGCGCGCTCGAGTGTTTTTCCGAACGCATACTGGGCGGCGGAGTTCTCGTCGGGGAACTCCATCGCCACATCGTCGTCCGGAAGGTTCGGCATGCGGGATCAGGCGTGCCGCTTCGCCGGGACGTTCGTGGATTCGCCGTTGACTTCGTAGGCGGCTTCCATGACGGCTTCGGGCAGAGTCGGGTGCGCATGGATCGAATGCGCGAGCTCGCGCGCGGTGCATTCGAGCTTGAGGGCGGGCACGGCTTCGGCGATGAGGTCGGTGGCGTGCGGTCCGATGATGTGCATTCCGAGAATCTGGTCGGTATCGGCGTCCGCGATGATCTTGCAGAAGCCTTCGGGTTCGATCATGGCCTGGGCCTTGCCGAGGTTGGCGAACTGGAACTTGCCGACCTTGACCTTGATTCCGGCTGCGGCGCACTGTTCGGAAGACATTCCCACCGAGCCGATTTCCGGCGAGGTGAAGATGCATCCCGGAACGAAGCGGGAGTCGAATTCGGCCTTCTTGCCGCAGGCGTCGTCGGCTGCGACGATTCCCATGGCGCTGGCCACATGGGCGAGCTGGAACTTTGTGGCGGTGTCTCCGATCGCGTAGATGCCGGCGACGTTCGTGCGGCAGTGCGAGTCGACCGGAATCCAGCCGCGCTTGTCGGTGGCGACTCCGGCTGCGCCGAGGTTCAGCGCCTCGTTGCAGTTCTTGCGGCCGATGGAGACGAGCAGATAGTCGGCTTCGAGCTTCTTGTCGCCGACCATTCCGGAAACGCCCTTCGCGGACGCCTTGATGTCCGAAAGCGGGGTGCCGTTGAGGATTTCGATTCCCGCGGCCTTCATGGAGGCGGAAAGGGTCTTGGCGACTTCGCGGTCGATGTTCGGAATGATGGATTCGAGCATTTCCACCACGGTAACCTTCGTGCCGAGTTCATTGAAGAGACAGGCGAATTCGCAGCCGATCACGCCGCCGCCGAGGATGAGCAGGGACTTCGGAACCTCGGGAATGCTGAGAAGTTCGGTGGAGGTGATCACGCGTTCGCCGCGCGGAACGAATCCCGGAACGAGCGATTCGGAGCCGGAAGCGATGATGATCTTCTTCGCCTTGATTTCCTCGTTCCCGACGAGCACGGAATGGCGGGTGAGGAACGATGCGGCACCCTGAAGCACTGTGACTCCGGCGGCCTTGAGAAGGAATCCGACTCCGCCGCGGAGCTTCGCGGTAATGGCGTCTTTTCTGGAGAGCATGGCGGTCCAGTCGAAGCCGATCTTGCCGGAAATCTTCACGCCGAACTCGGAAGCGCGGCGGGCCTGATGGAGAACTTCGGAGCCCGCAAGCAGGGTCTTCGTGGGAATGCACCCGATATTGAGGCATGTTCCGCCGAGCTGATTCTTCTCGACAATTGCGGTTTTGGCTCCGTTTCTGGATGCGCGAATGGCCGAGACGTATCCGCCGGGGCCGGCGCCGATCACAAGCACTTCAAATTCCTGCATCTGATTCGTTCCTTCTGTTGAGTTTAAGGACTCTTTTGAAGATAATATACAATACGAAAAATGCAATTTCAATCAAAAAACAGGAAAAACGCAAAAAAATAATCAAACTCCGTCATTTCTGACAAGACTGCCAAAATGGCACTGACTTGGAAAGAGAGTTCAGTTATTATGCC
>CAZHPP010000096.1:0-3424 GCA_964534535.1 uncultured Victivallales bacterium
TGTCCAGCTTTTCGGGAGGAGCGCAGGGAGCAGAATCAGTCGAACAGCGGAATCCAGTTCTGATCCGCATTCGCCTGGAAACAATATCCGATCTGGATCGCCGTGTTCTTCGAAGTCGAAAGTTCAGGCAGGGAATCCAAGGCAAAATATGCGCTTTCGGTCGTTTCAAGGTTGGGCTTGAATCCGCCTCCGAGCTTCCGGCAGAGCACGAACACCTTGCAGATGTTGTAAGCATACGCCGGCGGATTGTTCCGGGCATGGTCGTGAAGCAGGATGATCCGTTCTGCGGCAACCCGGAGCCCGGCCTCCTCCAGCACCTCTTTTTCCGTGTTGGAACGGATGGTCTGGTTCATGTCGCACCAGCCGCCCGGGAGCGACCATTTGCCGTCGTTTTCCTTCACGAGAAGGATTCTGCCGTCCTCGAACACGGCGGCGCGGGTATCCAGTTTTGGAGTCTGGAATCCGGTTTCATTGCAGAAGAGCTCTTTCACTCGGTCCGGGGAAAGTCCGCTTTTTTCGGACATCATCTCGGCGGAAAGATCGCGGATCCGCTGAAAGCGTTCCAGATCGTAGGGATTCTTCGAGTAGGTCAGCCCCGCCTGGGCAATGAACTGAAGCTCCTTGGCCCAGCGGACAATCCGGTCCTCCTGCGGCGCATTCATTTCAGGACCGCCGGCTCAAGCATCCGGAGCATGTACTCCGGCACGCGGACGGGGCGGCCCGACTTCATGTCGATGCATGCGTGGACGGTATAGCCTGTGGTCAGGACTTCATCCCCGCGCAGGACTTCGCATTCGATCTTCACGCGGACTCCCTTCGCCTCGGTGACGCGCCCCGTGACGGTGATCAGGTCGTCATACTTCGCGCTGGCCCTGTAAAAGCAGCGGGATTCGATGACGGGCATGGCGATTCCGCCCTTGTCCTCAAGTTCGCGGTAATCCATCTGGGTGCCGCGCAGAAGCTCGTTGCGGCAGCGTTCAAAATAGACGTAATAATTGGCGTAATAGACCACGCCCATCTGGTCGGTGTCGGCATAGGGCACGCGGTATTGAATCGAGACCATGTTGTTCTGTATCCTTCCGAGAATGAGTTGAACGGTTTGCGCGAGAGTCAGGGCGGTGCTGTCGACGAGCATGGCGTCGGGCGCCTGCCGGAGCGGGGAAAGTTTGCGGGTGGAGTCGGTGCGGTCGCGCGCGGCGATCGCGGAAGCGGTTTCCGTCAGGAGCTCCTGCGAAAGTGCCTTTCCATCCTGAAGCAGCCTCCGGCGCGCGCGCTCCAGCGGGGATGCGGTCAGGAAAAATTTGTATTTCGCATCGGGGAACACGGCCGTGCCGATGTCCCGGCCTTCCATCACGATCTGACGCTTTCCGGCCATTTCGCGCTGGAGTTCCACGAGCCGGGCACGGACTTCCGCAAGCACGGCGTACCGGCTGGAGTATTCGGAAACATCGGGGGTGCGGAGCTTTTCTCCGGGCGCCGCGCCGTCGACCAGCAGTTCCGGTTCGGGAGAGCCGGGGACGGTGACGAATTCCATCCGCGTTTCACGCAGGAGCGCACTGAACTTTCCGGGATCGCGTTCGGGCGAAACTCCGCAGGAGAGCGCCTTCCACGCCACGGCGCGGTACATGGACCCGGTATTGATGTGAAGCGCCCCCAGAGAGCGCGCGACTTCTTTCGCGACGGAGCTTTTCCCCGAAGCCGCGGGGCCGTCGATCGCAATGACATCGGCTTTCATTTCAAAGGATTCTCCTCGATCTGATCCAGAAACCCGCGGAAATCGGCAGGAATCGGCGATTCGAACGCCATTTTTTTCCCCGTCGAAGGATGTTTGAACTCAAGCTTCCACGCGTGGAGCATCTGTCGCGGCGCGGGAATCCGGCTGTTGCCGCCGTAAAGCGAATCGCCGATCACGGGCATGCCGCGGTAGGCCATGTGCACGCGGATCTGATGCGTGCGTCCCGTGGCGATATGCACTTCCAGCAGAGCGGCGGAAACGGCGCCGATCCTTCCGCGCCTGAGACAGCGGAAGGACGTGGAGGCCGCCCTGCCCAGCTTTTCATCGCGGACGACCGCCATCTTCTTGCGGTTGGCCGGACTCCGCCCGATGAAGGTGTCGATCTGCCCCGCCATCACAACGGGCGCGGGGGCGACGATCGCAAGATAGGTCTTCGTGATTTCATGGGCGGCGAACCCTTCGCAGAGCTTCCGCATTGCGGATTCGGTTTTCGCGACCACGAGACAGCCGGAGGTATCCTTGTCGAGCCGGTGCACGATCCCCGGACGGCACGGGTCGGAATCCGTGAAGTCTTCGCCGGAAACGCTGCCGCGTCCGAGCACGGCGTTCACGACCGTTCCGGTCCAGTTGCCCGCGGCGGGATGCACCACCATGCCGGCAGGCTTGTCGATCACCAGAATTGACTTGTCCTCGTAAAGCACGGAAAGGGGAATGTTCTCCGGTTCGGCGCTCACGGGAATCTCTTCGCCGGGCTGAGGGAACCTGACTTCGTCGCCCGCGGCCACAGGTCTGCGGCATTCGGCGCACGGCGTTCCGTTGAGCGTGAGGACGCCGGAACCGATGACCTTCTGAAGTTTCGAGCGGGAATACTGGTATGCGAGACGCGCGAGCGCCAGGTCGAGCCGCGCCCCGGCAAGCTCCTCCGGGACCGTGAAGGAAAGAATTTCAGTTTTCTGCTGCGCCATTGCTTCCCCACTTTCCGGCGGTGAAATACATGATGATTCCGAGCGGAAGCATCACGAAGAAGGCAGTAGTCTGGGCGGGAGTCAGCACTCCGAACACGAAATCCGTGTGGTCGCCGCGGAAGACTTCCGTGAGCGAACGCAGAAGACCGTAGGCAATCAGATAGATTCCGGCGATGCGTCCCGGCTTTTCCGTCAGGCGCGTCTTCAGCAGCAGGAGAAGCACCCCGCACAGGAACAGGTTGAACGCGCACTCGAACAGCTGGGTCGGATAGACCGGGCACGACGGGGAAAGCCGCACCGCGGCGTCGGAAGGATACCGCATCGCGGGAAGAGTTCCGGCGGGGAACGAAACGCCGAAGATGCTCGACCCGGCCGGCTTGCCGAAGCAGCATCCCTGCATGAAGCAGCCGAGCCGGCCGAGCGCGTGTCCGAGCGCGATCGCGGGGGCGAAGATATCCAGAAGTTTCAGCAGATGAACCTTCTTGACGCGGCACCAGATGTAAAGCGTGATCAGCGAAAGGATGAATCCGCCGTAGAAGACGAGCCCGCCCTTGTCGATCCGGAGCGCGTCGATCCAGTGTCCCTCGAACTGGCGGTGGAACTGGACCACATAGAAGATTCTGGCGCCGATGACTCCGGCGAACATGGCGATGATCCCGATGTCAAGGATGTTGTCCTTGCTGAGGTTGGCGTGTTTTCTCTGCCAGAGGAGGAGTCCGGCGCC
>CAZHPP010000096.1:3434-10278 GCA_964534535.1 uncultured Victivallales bacterium
GAGAGCCGCGAAGATGCCGTACCAATGAATTTGCAGACTTCCTATTGAAAAAAAGATCTCATGCATTATATTTTACCTTTCAAGAAATGCTTGCTGTGATCTGCGGTAATGTACACCGGAAACACCGCAAGCGCAAATCCCGAAAGGAAAAACAATGTCCGACATCATTGCATCCCACATCTCCGCGGCCGCAGCCTACGCCCACGTCTGGGGCTTTTTCATTATCTTCTTTTTCATGACGGTGGAAAGTTCGTTCATTCCGTTTCCCAGCGAGGTCGTGATGATCCCTGCCGGATTCATGGCCATGCGCGGAGAACTCACGACCGGGATCTGGTGGCTGGACTGCATTTTGGCGATCCTCTTCGGCGTCAGCGGCTCCATGGCGGGCGCATACATCAACTATTACCTGGCGGAAAAGCTCGGACGCGCCTTCCTCTACAAATACGGGAAATACTTTTTTCTGAGTCCGGAAACGCTTCAGAGGTCGGAAGAGGTGTTCCGCGAATACGGAGACATCACCACGTTCGTCTGCCGTCTGCTGCCCGCGATCCGGCAGCTGATCTCCATTCCGGCGGGACTCGCCCGCATGGAGCACAAGCGCTTTGCGCTCTTCACGTTCCTCGGCGCGGGGATCTGGGTTGTGATCCTCACGTTTCTCGGCGCCTATTTCGGGCATCTTGCGGGGAACATGACCTACGTGGAGATGGTCAACAAGGGAAGCCGGATCATTTCGGACCATTACATCTGGATCATTCTGGCGCTGGCCGTCATCACGGCCGTCTATCTCTTCGTGCAGAAGAAGATCATGAAGGGCAGGACTCCGGCACCGGCCGCAAAATAAAAACGATCCGGGCTTGACAAATCCGGATCTGCTGTCATATTTCAATAAAGTTCAAGGACTGCGACACGATGAAAAACAAGATTCTGGCACTTCTGGCATTTGCCGCCGCGCTTCCGGCTGCGGCGGCCGACCTTTCGACTCCCGTGGTCAAGCCGGCCGGCTCCGCTGAAATTCCGGTCTCTTCGGTCACGGTCGCGAAGGACGGCTCCGCCGAGTACACGGTCGGCGATTCCAAGACCAGGGCGCGCCTTTCGAAATCGGCTCTCGACTATGTCTGGATTCCCAAACCGCGGGAAGTCTCCGCTGCGGAAGCGGAATCGGACGCGGGCAACAACGCCAGAGCCGCAGAACTCTTCGAAAAGGCCGGGGTTCTTTACGGCAGTTCCGGCTGGAACGTCTACTGCATTCTGAAGGGCGCGGCCGCACTCCGCATGGCCGGCAAAAAGCAGGAGGCGCTTGCAAAACTCGATTCGATCCGCAGCTTCAAGACGCTCAATCCGCGCCAGCTGAACGACCTTGAAGACGTCAAGCTTCTCACGGCCCAGCTCTGCACCGAACTCGGCGATCTCAAGCGCGCAGAACCCATGCTCGACCTCCTCGTGAAGGACCCGAATCCCGCAAGAGCCTCCGCCGCATTCCTCCGGAAGGGGGACATCCTCAGGCAGAAGGACGATCTCCGCGGCGCCTCCGTGATGTTCATGCTTTCCGCCATGATGTTTCCGGAAAGCCCGACGCGGGACGAAGCACTCAGCAAGACAGGGGACGTCCTTGCCCAGCTCAAAGACAAACGTTCTTCCAATTTCTATGAAATTCTCAGGAAGGAATATCCGGGAAGTCCGTATACGAAACGTCTTCCAAGATAAAGCGGAGCCGTCATGAGCCATCATTTTCTGGAATTCGTCTGGTATTTTTCCTGGATCGCGATCTACCTTGCCGGAGCCGCCGCGGTGGTTTCCTTTGCGAGCGAGCTCATCTGTCTCCTGCAGATGCGGCGCCACGAACTGGCGCTGGACCGCGCGCTGGATCCCGTCCTTGCCGAAGGAAATATCGAAGAGGCCTTGAAAAAATGCGAGTCCGTCCGGTGCGTCTATGCCAGGATTCTTGCATCCGGATTCAACAGCATTCCGGGCGGATTCCAGTCCGTCATCACCTCGGTTTCCGTGACGGCGCACATTGAAAAGGACCGTCTGCTGGAACGCGTGAAATTCGTGGGAACGTGCACTTTCGTCGGAGCCGCCGCGGGAATGCTCGGCAGCGCCGCCATGATTGCGCTCCATTCCTATGAAAACAATACGTCCGCCGTACAGATCCTCTGCGAATCCATGGAGCCCTTCATTGCGGGATACATGGTGGCCCTGCTGACTTTTCCGGCATACGTGCTGCTGAAGCATATCTGCGGGATCTTCATGCTGCGCATGGAAAACAACGCCTATATCCACCTGCAGATTCTCAACGGCGCAACCGTCGAGGACGACGAACCGTAAAAAGCATCAGTCTTTTTTCCGCGGGAGATGCGCAGCATAATCTTCGAGAAGCGTGTCGGCCATCAGCTTCCAGCCGAACCTCGCGGAAACGAGACTGCGTCCCGCCGCTCCGAATTCTGCGCGGAGCTCCGGAGATTCCAGAAGCCGCTTCACGGCATTTTCAACCGCGGGAATGTCCCGCGGCGGAACCAGAACCCCGGTCTTCCCGTCCAGCACGACTTCGGGCGTGCCGTCGAGCGGATACGCCACAACTGGCTTTCCGCACGCAAGGCTCTGCACCGCCGCGCGGGGAAGTCCTTCATGCAGGGAAAGATGCACCAGGAGGTCCGAAAGCGCCAGATACCGGTGAACCTCGTCCGGCGCCACCAGTCCGGCAAATATGAACCGTTTTGCGAATCCTGCATCGGCAACCTGCTTCCGGATGGATTCCGTGAGAATGCCGTCGCCGATCAGCAGGAAATAAAGGTCGGGGACCGTCTTTGCAAGTTCCAGCGCGGAGGGAATGAAGTCCTCGTATCCCTTTTCCGGGAAGAGCCGGGCAAGAGTGGCGGCGACCTTCGCATGTTCCGGGATTCCGAGCTTTTCCCGCAGGACGGGATCCGGCTTCGATTCCAGGAACGGCTCCAGTTCCATGCCGCTGTAGACCACGCGGTACTGTTCCGGCTTTCCCGCATGAACGGCCAGACACTGGTCGACCATGGCCTGGGCGACCGCATAAATGCGGCCGCTGCAGCGCGCGGCGATCCGTTCGCATGCGGCGTAGATCAGGTTCTTGAGACGGCTCTGATAGGCGTGGAACGCGAGCCCGTGCACCGTATGGACGACCAGCGGGACATGCGCCCGGCATGCGGCGATCCGGCCGAGAATTCCCGCCTTGGTGCTGTGGGTGTGGACGACGTCAAATCCGCCCTCGCGGAAGAAGCGCTTCATGAAGAAATAGGCTTTCAGATCGTGGAGCGGAGAAATTTCGCGCACGAGGTCGGGACACTCCGCGACCCTGAGTCCGGGACACGGCTTTCTGCGGAGGAGTGCGCCCTCCGGCCCGGCGGAAGGCCCCGTGAGAAGCGTTACGTCATGCCCTTTTTCGATTGCGCCGCGGATGGAAAGGAGCGTGTTTTCCTGCGCCCCCCCGACGTTCATTCTCGTGATGACGTGGCAGATTTTCATGCGGGATACGTTCTTCCTCCGAAGATCGCCGTGCCGATCCGCACGATCGTGGCGCCTTCGGCAATCGCGGTCCGGAAGTCGCTGCTCATGCCCATGGAAAGTTCGGGCAGGACGATTCCGAGCTCGGATTCGAGTTTTGTCTTCCATTCGCGGGTGCGGGCGAAGACGGCGTGAAGGGTCGATTCGTCCGCGCCGAGCGGAGCCATGGTCATCAGCCCCTTGAATTCGATCTTTGCGGAGGCTTCCGCTGCCGCCTTTGCGACCGGAAGCAGTTCCTCCCACGAACGGATTCCGAATTTGGATTCCTCGCCCGAAGTGTTGACCTCAAGCAGGATTTTCGTGCGCTTCTGCGACGCGGCCGCAATCTTTTCCAGCAGCCTGACCGAATCCACGGAATGAATCCAGGCTGCAAGTTCCGCGGCCTTCGCGGCCTTGTTGGACTGAAGGTGTCCGATCAGATGCCATTCGAGCTCAGGCGGCAGGACGGGAACCTTCGTTTCCAGCTCCTGGACGCGGTTCTCGCCGAACATGACCTGTCCGGCGGCATGGGCCTCCGCGATGTCGGAAGCGGGGAACGTTTTGGAAACGGCGAGCAGGCGGACGGATTCCGCGGGACGTCCCGCGGCTTTTGCGGCCTCGGCGATTTCGGAACGGACTTTCTGAAGATTTTCTGTGACTGTCATATGTTATGATGCCTCATGAAAGTTTTGTAAGGTCGATTCCAGCCTGTTCCCAGAACAGGGTGTCCTCGACCGGCTTGTTGTCGATTTCCCAGAAATGGTTCATGATGTCTTCGCGGCGGACGCCCTTCTTCGTTTCGGTCTCAAGATACTTTTTGAGTTCGTCGACGCCGATTCCGTCTGCGGTTTCGAACTTTTCCGGCATGTTGAGGAGGGCCGCCAGGAAGTTCCGCACGACCGGGTTCTCCGTGTCCGAGAGTTCGAACGTGACAACGATCAGAAGGCCGGAGCCCGTCTTCAGCGAGAACATGTGGGAGAAGTTGCGGAGCGTGTCTTCCGGAATGAAATCCTTCACGCCGGAAATCAGGCCCTTCATGCGGTCGCGCACGGGCTTGTCGATTCCGGAAACGAGTTCCAGAGGCTTGCCGGGAAAACCGTCGAGGCACACCTTGTATCCGCCTTCCAGAAGCGGCTGGAGGTTCTGCTCGAAATAGCGTCCGGAAATCAGCGAATTCCGCAGGTAGTCGGAGCTGATGATCCCGCCGAGGTTGCTGCCGCGGTCCCAGATGCACGGCTTGTAGCGTTCGAGCGCGCCCGGCCAGTAGAGCCGGTTCAGCGGATTGTCCCGGTGATAGTTCAGGATGACCGTCTTTCCGCTGCGGAGCTTGTCGAAGATGCGGTCATCGAGCACGTCGGTGAACCAGACGTTTTCATCGACTTCCGCACCGGAGGAAAGGATGTATGCCAGAAGTTTTCTGTTTTCGAGTCCGCAGACGGGGCGGCGGACGATCCGCTGTTCCGGATAGAACCAGAGTTTCCACGAATTGCGCATGGCGAACCCGGATTTTGAACGGAACTCCGCTGCGATTTCCACGGCGCCCGTCCGGTTGTATTTGAAAAACACGTCGGCGAGCTTGTGGAGCCCCGGGACGAGCACGAAGTCGTTCCCGCGCCACACCTCGCGTCCGTTCGCGGTCACGGTGAGGTCGCCGCGGATGTCATGTTCCGGCGCAAAGTCGGAGCAGAAAATCCGGAGCGGAACGGTGTTTCCGGCAAAGTACGTCTCCGTGGGGAAGTCGGCCAGAAGCACGCAGTCGGCGTTGAAGGAAAGCATCCACTGCGGGTCGATGAACTTGTCGTCGTCGAAGCAGTCCACGATTCCGTTCTTGTTTTCATATTTGAGCGTGTCGGCGAACTGGAGCATCTCGTAGCCGCAGAGTCCGGAAAGACGCAGCCGCTCAAGATAGGTCTTGACGGCAAACTTCTTGAAGACCTGCGATCCGGCGATGTAGTCCGGCATCTTCGATTCGAGATTCTTGCGGCGGACAAGTTCTGGGAGCGCCGTCATGTAGCGCGGCTTCCTGATTCCGTTCGCAGCGAGATAAGATTCGCCGACCTTCTTTGCGAAGGCGTCGTACTTGGCGTTCAGCGCCTCGTAGTCCGGAATGTCGATGTAGTGGACCGCCTCATGGGCAAGCACGGGGCGGACGGGCACGGCCTCGCGGCGGATTTCAACGGTGAAGTCCTGCGTTTTCGTTTCGCCTTCGAGCGGGGCGTCGTAGGCGGAACCGTTGATCCGCCAGCAGTCGTCCGAGCAGAACATCCCCGCGTGGTGCTTGTAGGGAAAATAGTAGGCGATGTGCTGGGAAAACACGTCGGCCGTGGAGCGGTCGTATTCGCCCCAGCCGGAGTTGTCCATGATGAGTTTTCCCGGCGCGAGACGGCGCCCCAGCTCGTAAAGTTTCTTCACCTCCGGAACGTGTCCGGACTTGTGCATCTCGTTGCCGATGCAGAAGCTCGCGGCGGAGGGATGGTTGCGGTATTTGAGGATGGTGCTTTCCCAGCTGCCGCCGTCGCACGAGATTCCGACCTTGTTTCCTTTTTCGTCATAGCGGCAGGCAAAGCCGGTTTCCATGTGGATGAGCAGACCTTCGCGGTCGGCGGCCT
This sequence comes from uncultured Victivallales bacterium, assembly GCA_964534535.1. GTDB lineage: Bacteria > Verrucomicrobiota > Lentisphaeria > Victivallales > UBA1829 > CAZHPP01. The sequence goes on from CAZHPP010000096.1 coordinate 9,554, forward strand.
CCACGAATTCCGTGTCCGGGACCGTGCTGTGCCAGCGGACCAGGTTGAATCCGTATTTTTTCGCCTGGCGGATGTTCTTGACGGCGGCGTCCGTGAGGGAGCCTCCGGTCATGTTCGGGTGTTCGTGCGCCACGATTCCGCGGATGTATCCGCGCATGAAGAACGGCTTTCCGTTCAGGAGAATCAGGGAATTTCCCAGCGTTTCCAGCTCGCAGAATCCGAACGTCTCATCCAGATCGCCGGAGACCAGACGGAAGAGCACGGGAGTCGAGGGCGACCACGGGGAGAGCCCCGAAGCGTCGAACCGATACCGGAATGTTCCGTTTACAGCACGCTCGGACACCGGGCATTTCATGTCATTTCCGCGGGAATCAAAGATTCTCGGGCTCAACAGCCTGGAATCGGATTCGGCGAATACAGTTGCAGCGCGGACGGACGAATGAATATAAACGGACATTTTCAGGCGCTCCCTTGATTGGATGACATGAACGGTAATGTAGCCGTGTTATGCGTCATTTTCAAGCGGACAGGAAAAAGAAACGGCGCGCTTCCCTGCAGCGGAAAACGCACCGGAACCGACGGTCTGGCCCGACGAAACGGTGTCCGCATGGACGGCGCTGGACAAGCTGTCCACATAGAATCTGGCTTTTCCCCTGCATATCCTCAGGGAGAGTTTCCGACCGCCGGACAGGGGAACTTGAAAAATCGATTTAAGGGATTATTTT
>CAZHPP010000097.1:0-10254 GCA_964534535.1 uncultured Victivallales bacterium
CCTCCGGGATTGGGGTCGATCTTTCCGTCCTTGAGGCATTCGCCGATGGCGGCGGAAACGTGTTCGCCGCCGCTGCCGGTAAGTACGAGTTCAAGACGCGCGAAAGCGTCCTGTTTGAAGTCAGCGAATGCGGTGTTCAGTTCCAGTGTTGTTTCCATGGTTCTGTGATCAGTCTTTTTTCTTTGGTATGTGATTCTGTTTTTTTATTTGACCTGCGGAAGGATGGCTCCGTTCTGTTTCAGGAAGGAGCGGATCATTTCTAGCGGCAGTTCCAGTGCTTCGCATTTCATCCTGGAACAGAGCGCCGCCATGGCACCCACCGCCTGTCCCGTGGCCATGCAGGTGGCCTGAATCCGCAGGGCCGAATTGGCCGCACGGTCCGAGGAAATGATCCGTCCCGCGGCAAGGAGGCCGGAAGATCCGGCGGGAATCAGTGCGCCGCGCGGAACCGTAGCGACGACGTCTTCCTGCAGTTTCCGGACATCCAGACGGATTGCGGAATCGTGAAGGTCGACGGGGTAGAAGCTGTTGCAGAGCGCATCGCTGAATTTCCTTCCGGAGATGTAGTCGTCGACGGTGATCGTGGTTTCGCCGATGACCGTCCGGCTTTCCCGCACGCCGCATTCCCATGCGATCGGGGTGAAGCGGAGATGTTCCATGCCAGGCTGTTTCCGGAGAAAGCGGTAGGCCCGGAGCAGACATTCGCGTCCGGCGCATTCCAGACGGGATTTTCCGGGGCTGTCGAACGCATCTTTGCAGTCGATGTGGTTGCTGTTTTTCCCGTGCCGGGAGAGAAACTGCCCGACATTGGCCGACCATCCGAAGTCGTCGGGAAGCACCTCTCCGCGACGAAGGGCTTCCTGAAAGGCCTGTTCGATCTTTTCCGCATCCAATGCTTTCTGGTCAAACCCTTCGGCCAGAACGCTCATGGTTCCGGGCTGGCACGGGAACGGTTCACGGCAGGGGAACCCGGCCAGCCTCACGCCGTTGGCGTCCCCGGTGCAGTCGACGACGATGCGCGCTTCCGCGGAGCAGAGTCCGTCCTTGCGGCAGAGTGTGACTTTCCAGAGTCCGTTCTTCCGTTCGAGGGCGGCCGGCATGGTATGATAGTTCAGTTCCACGCCGGCACGTTTGAGTTCCTCCTCGGCAAGACATGCAAAAATCAGTGCATTCACGCGCACCTGATGCGAGGGGAAGTCGGACATGTCCCGTTTTTTGAAGTCCGGTACCGGTTCCCCGCATTCCAGAAGAGTCTTTTTTATGAGTTCCCAGCCGATTCCGGCGATGATCTGTTTTCCCCATGCGTTGAAGAGACCGGGGCAGTCCACGCCCGCGGCGGTGAGAGTTCCTCCGCAGACTCCGTTCTTTTCCACGATGCAGGTGACGGCTCCGGCGCGTGCGGCCTGAATTGCCGCGCAGATGCCGGAAACGCCTCCTCCGAGAATCATGACATCGTACATTTTTGTTTTTTCCTGTTTGTAAAATCTGTCCTGGTCAGGGAAATAATGGGTTCCGATACGCGAACACGTTCCTGGAGTCAGTACTGAACAAGGGCATAGGAATGATAATCCAGTTTGACCTGGTGTCCGGAAATCGGCTTACCTGTTTCCGGATTGAAGAGCTTTGCGTCTGCCGGGATCCCTTTCAGGTTCACGGTTACCGCTTTGCCGAGATTGCCCAGCATCAGAAGTGTGCGGCCGTCCCTGCGCCGGACAACGGTCATGCGGACGTCTTTGCCGTCGTGTGTGACCGGCTGCGGACGGTCGCCCCAGAAGGGATAAATCTCCACGCCGGGATCGCCGTAGCCGAAGTCGTAGATGATGTTGAGGACCTTGCAGACGAACTGGTTTTCTGCAAAACCGAAGCCCTGGTCTTCAAGATTCACGAGGGCATAGCCCAGGAGGATTGCCGTGGCGGATTTTGCCACCTGCTTTTCCCGCGGCGTATTGCGGTCCTGCAGATTGTTCAGAAGGATGAATGACGTACACCCGTCCTGAGTGCCGAGCGAATCCGCAAGAATTTCGTTTTCGGCATAGCGGTCCTGGAAATCGCCGCGGCGTCCTCCGTGCTCCCATGTAAGAATGTTGGACGCAAAGGAGTTGACCGGGATGGCGTTTCCCATGGTGGTGTGGTTCATCACCCAGGGTACGCCGTACAGAGTCCTGCCGTTGACGTAAAGCATTGTGGCGGTGCGCTTCATCAGTTCCCGCCATCCAAGGAATCCGGGCGCTCCGATCAGTTCCCCGTTTTCATCCAGGCATTCCGGATTCATTTCAGAATTGTGGCTGTCATTGTTTTCCATGGAAAACAGATCGAAGTAAATTCCGTCATATCCGAAGCGGACCGCGCGCTGTTCGTCCCACAGCAGTTTATCAATGCGCGAAGGGGTCAGAATGCTGTGGCATTCGCTGAAAAACGGTTCATAAAAAGGATACGGTCCGTATTGATTCCATTCTGCCTTGTACATTTCATCCTCGGGCCAGAAGCAGGAGATGGCGATCGGATCAATGTAAAGGGTGACTTTCCCCGCGCAGTCGTACCGATATCTGCGCAGGTTGAAAGAAAGCCACTCGTGCGCTGTATTGATGTTCCGATCCAGAATTTCGTCAATATGTTTTTTATAATATTCCTGGACATGCCGCTCGAAATCGGCCTGATCCCGTTTTTTCGGAGGAATATTGCGCAGACTGAGAACATATTTTAAGAAGGAATAATCGCCGCCCGGAGGATTGAAGAGACCCTGACGCAGCGAGGTGCCGTCTCCGTCATCCATGTTCCAGATCTGACAGTTGTCGGGATACCAGTAATTTCCGCTCACGATTCCGGACATCTTTCTGTAGCCGGCCGCCTGGGGCTTGACGGGCGTAGGTTCAAATCCCATCACGATATCGCGAGGCGCGGACCAGGTGACGGGCTTGTTCACGATATCCATCTGGAATGTGACTGCTCCGTTTCCGCGCACGAGACGCTGACACGGTTTTTCCGGCAGGTTGCTGAAGTGCTGGAAGGAATCCGCCACCCAACTGATGCCTTTGTAGACTTCGCCGATCCAAAGGTACGGGAGCCGGTATCCATATTTTTTATGGATGTTTTTGTTTCCCTGCGAAACATCCCAGACGATGCCTTTCCCCGCAGGAACGTCGCACGCGATTTTCCCAGGCTGGCTGCGCTGGCGGTTAAACGCATTGACGAATTTGACGATATCTTCCCTGACCGGAACGGAAAGTGTGAGGCTGTTGACCATGACCTCGCCTTCCGGTTTGAATTTGAGCGTGGTTTTGCAAAATCCGTCATAGTCGTAGTCCTGAACGACGGTCAGCCTGAGATTCTTCCAGCTGGCGGTCGATTCAAATACCACGCGTTCGGGGGCCTTGGAAACCATGCGGACGCTTTCGGGGGTGAATCGTTCCCCGTTGATTCTGAGTTCGACGGGAGCCGTCAGAATGTTGTCGCCCTTTGCGTAAATTCTATCCCAGAAGCCGTTTTTTGCAATGCGGTAACCGGTCTGCAGGGCGTGAACCTCCGTTCCCTCGACCTTCAGCGGCACAAACGGCGGAATGATCACACGGTCCTTGCCGATATTGTTGCCCTGCCACGGGAACCTGCGGATGGCGAATGTGCGGCAGTCTGTGAAGAACTTTCCATCCTTGTCCTTCGCGGTCATAGTTACAGCATAGTCGCCGAGCGGCATTTCCCCGAGGACTTCGATGACTTCAAATCTCGGTTTCTTCTCTATGCCGGCATAGGTGCGGAGCACACGGCCCGCGCTGTCCTTCAGTTCGGCCGTGATCGTGTATCCGCGGGGACGCGATCCTCCCCCCGTGGGTTCTTTCCGGAGGGCTTCCGTTCCGACCACCCTCAGATAAAGTTTGTTGCTGTGGGACGGGAAGAATGCGATCTGCAGTTTCGGAATGTCTTTCCCGGCCCATGTGAGTCGTTTCGGGTCTCCCAGATCCCATGAGACGGATCGGCGGTAGAACACTGTTTTCCCGTCGGGCGAGGTCATGTTGATGTAGAATGTGCGGAACACATTGGGGAACTGCGCCCAGTCGACCTTGTCAAGAAATACAAGTTCCCCCGGGTTCACTTTGTAGAGCGCCCGTCCCATCGTAAACACATTTTTTTTCCTGACAAAATCATCGGTCTGCGAGTAGTCGACCACACTGAACGATGTCGCGCTGGCCATCCTTATGCTCTCGTTCTTGACCTCGACCGTTTTGGGAGTCGTGTTCACGATGCGTTCCACAAAGTGATAATTTCCGGTTATCTTGTAATGATTCCCGATGCCGACGAAAGCGATGATCGGGGCGGCCGGATCCGGAATGAACGTGCCCATTTCTCCCGGTTTTTCTTTGCGGAAGTGCCAATAGCCGGTTTCCTGAACGTTCTGGTATTCGCGGCTCATCTGCAGCCCCCAGGTTCCCGTGAGTTCGCCGACTTCGGAGCGGGGAATCGACAGTTCGGCATGCCAGCGCTGTTCGGTAATTCCGCGATAAAGGTCGTTCCCGACATGGCATGCGGCTTTTGCGGAAGCAGGAAGATTTCCTTTCCCTTCCTGATTGAACCGCCAGAACCTGGGAGTCTTGGCTCCGGGAGCCTGGAGCCAAAGCGTCACAGTGTCTTTTTCCGTGAGCTTTTCGGGAGGAGTCGGGGCCGCGCTGTCCAATGCAAAATAGATATTTTTGTCGTCATATCCGAAATAAAAGACGCAGTTGCGGGCCGCCGTCATGGCGGTCCTGTCGGAGATTGCCCCCTGAAAAATAGCGGCATCGCCCCATTCCGTCTTGCTGATTTTCCCGTCGATGACGGGAACTGTCTTCATGGCTCCCATCCGGATAAGCGTATCGGCAGAGATTTCCGCCGAGCTCAGACCGGCACATGCCAGGAGCATTGCCAGACATCCGTAAAATTTCATTTTTTGCCTTTCTGAATCCTGATAATTCGTTGTTCCTGCCGGATTTCCGGCAGATCATCTGTGTCTTTAATGAAAGAGTCTGAACTTCAAAGAAAAAACGGCTGTGCTTTCCTCCGTATCTTTCTGCTTTCGATTTGACGGCGAGAATCTGATCCTTCAATGTGCGCTGGAACCTTGCCGTTCCGGTCCGTCATTCGCCTACTTTGACAGAAACACCTTTGTTGTGGTTATATCCGTCATAAAGGAAAAAACGAGCGCGTTCGCTTTCATATGGATAATAGCGGGGGGTCGAAGTCCAGTAATACTGCTTATAGTTTTTTGCCGAAACATGTGCATCGATATAAACAGCCTGGGCTGTGCCGTTGCCGACAATGACGCCCGCAGGCAGCGAATCGGAATTGCCCGAGCGGTAGACATCATGTCCGCCCCCGTGACGGTACATGATTCCATTGAGCCCGTATGCCGTGAGCTGGCCATTGTGTGCAAATGGACTGTCTCCCGCAAAGAATACGGAAGACGGGCTGTAAACGCTCGAAAGTTTATATTGAGAAGGTGTTGAAAAATTCATAGAGTCCTGCTCGCACAGATAATTATTCAGCGCATAATGCACATCATAGGTAAATTTGTCTGATTCCGACGGACAGGTGAACGTGCAGGCTTTTCTGACATCCTTTCCGTAATATTGGCACCCGTATCCGTTGTGGTGCTGATTCTTTTTGCCGTCGGAATTTCTTCCGGAAAGAGCAAGAAACCAGATGTCGGAATCCGAGCGGTATCCCGCTCCGGCGACCCTGGCTCGAAGAATCCAGTCGTCAAAGTCCGTGGAATACATTCCCTGTGCCAGACCGATGGTCTTGAGGTTGCCGGCACAGGCAATTTCTCTTGCCTTTCCCCGTGCCGCGTTCAATGCAGGCAGCAGCATTCCTGCCAGAATCGCGATGATCGCAATAACGACCAGTAGCTCTATTAATGTAAAAAATCTTTTCTTTGAACGGTAAAACATGTTCGATCTCCCTGTTTGTTTTTGTCTGTTGAATTCCTTAGACTGCTGCGTTCTTTCATCATTATACCACTTCCCGGAAATAAAACCTTGACTTTTGTATCAATATGGTGTATTTTTATTGCAAAACGCAATGAAGTTCAGCTTTAAACGGAATATTTTTATGGGGATGCCTCTCTTTTTTCCACAGAAAGAATATATAACGCCGTTTGGAATGCCGTTCCGCATCATGTTCTTTCACCAGATCGAAAGCATTCTCCATTATCACGACTACGAAGAACTCGTGTTCGTCCTCGAAGGCACGTCCCGGCACGAAAACGACGGCCATTTATACGACATCTCCGCAGGCGATGTGTTCCTGATAAAAAGCGGTTCGGTGCACCGATACATGAACTCGAAAAATCTGCTCATCGCCAACCTGATGTATGAAACCGGATACCTCGACACCGATCCCATTGACCTCCGTGAAAGCCCGGGCTACCGCGCATTCTTTCAAACGGAGCCCGCCCTGCGCTTCGAATCGGGATTCAAGGCCAGGCTCACGCTTTCCGGCGAGACCCTTTCCGAGGTCCGTCTCCTGCTGACCAAACTGGAACGCGAATGCTCCCAGCGTCCGCCGGGATTCCGCTTCCTTGCCAATGCCTATTTCCGGACCCTGATCGCGCTCGTTTCCCGCTACTACGACCGGGACGAGCAGAAATATTCGCGGCGCATGGTCACGCTCTCGCGCATGACGGGGTTCATCGAGGAGCATTTCGCGGAACCGGTCACGCGGGAAAAAATTCTGGAGATCGGATGCGTTTCCGTCTGTACGGCCAGCCGCATCTTCCAGTCGCTCCTTCACAAGAGCATGGTGGAATATCTTCTGGAAGTGCGTCTGGCCCATGCGGGAAAAATGCTTCTGAACTCCGACCTGTCCGTTTCCGAAATCGCGTTCAAATGCGGATTCAACGACAGCAATCATTTTTCCACGATGTTCCGGCGGGCAGCGGGCGTTTCTCCCCGGGAATACCGGAACAAAAAGCCCGGCGCCTGACCTCTCAACGCGGCACGGAAATCACCGCGCATGCCGGGACGCGCACTGCCGAAATCGTTCCATCCTTCACCTCGACCCCCGTCCGATTTTTCCACCACGGAAACCTTTTTTCCGCGGAACTGTTCCGGAAGTCCGGCGTTCCCCGGCGCGGAGAAATGGCAATAGAAATACACCTTGTCTCCGTCCTCGACCGTGTAACTGGCGGGCGCGGCTTCCGAAAAGGTTCCCGTCTGGCATTTTACACACGATGGATCCGCTTTATTGCGTTGAAACGCTTGAGACCGCAATCGCGAAATACGGGGGACCGGAAATTTTCAATTCGGATCGGGGCAGTCAATTCACGGGACTTCTTCCGGGAGGCATTGGAATCCAGTGGAATCACGGTCAGTATGGATGGACGCGGCCGCTGCCGTGACAATGCCAGGATGGAAAACGCTTCTGCGGCCTCTGAAGTATGAAGACCTGAAAATCCGGGAGTATGTCTTGTTTCCGCAGCTCAAGATGGGAGTCCGGCGATATGTCAATTCCTGCAACGTGCGTCGGATTCATACAGCCATGCCGGACTGCGCAAGACTCCGGACGAAGTCTATTCCGGGACTTGCAATTCCCGCAGCAGGGTTATAGCAATGACAAGGCGTCTACACCTGTCATTGAACTGAACACAGCCCCAAGGCAGGACGCAGTACATAGCCATAAATTTTATAAAAAACTGAAAATCAGTCTTTGTTTAGTATAGAGCCAGACAGTTCAGTTGTCCTATTCATTTTTTGCAGCGGTATTGGGAGAAAAGCAGACGACGACCCGTTTGATTCTGGGAGTATCCATTGCATTGAGCGCACCAAGCTGCAACCGGTATTGAAGGAATTTGCCTCTGAATTTTTCGTGATCAATTTTTTGAGCGAGCGAGAACCAGCTTCCGATCCCCGTGGGGCCCAGCCATGGTGCTGAAGAAAGTTCGGATTCGGTATTCGCTATTCGCAATTGAGCCTTGACCCATGTCCTGCCTGGTATGCTTCCCTCCCAAAGGATTTTAGAGACGCCCCATCCTTCGCCGGACTTGTAAGGTTTGCTGACATAGTATTCATTCATGGAACGGTCCATGCAATTACCGATATCCACATTATTCATGCCATGAACCCCGCTTGTCGGAAGATTGCACACTGCATGAGGGCTGAATCCTTCCGCGCTGTTGTACCAGACCGTTGAATAGGCGATGTGCTTGCCATATACTTTATGATTGGCTACTGCCAGGTCGATCCACCCGTCACCGTTGAAATCGCATGCAAGGTTGCCTGAAGCGGAATGCGTTCGCAGTTCTGTGCGGTCCATGGGAGAGAATCCCCGTTTCCCTCTGTTCCAGTACAGGAAGGAATCAACATCCCGTTCAGTGTAAGTCTGATAGGAACCCAGGAAGATGTCCAAGGTTCCGTCACGGTTGAAATCCGCCACGGCGATAGAGTTAGTCCCATGCGACGGCAGCATGGTTTTTCTTGATTCGGCAAAGCCTTCAGGGCTGCCCCAGTAAATATGCAGGAAGGAATTAAGCGGGGCTCCCGGTGTTTCCACATGACCGCCCCATAACAGATCAGGGAACCCGTCTCCATTCAAATCTGCGACCTTTGCATTGCATGCGTGATGAACCTGAAACAGTTGTCTGTTTTTGAAACTGAACCCATCCGGCCCGCCCATGAGGACGAAACTGTATTCTGAAGCAATCTGCGGAACGATCAGGTCCAGCCAGCCATCGCCGTTCAGGTCGGCCGTACTCAAATTTCGCGGTTCTGTGTAATTTTTCCTTTGATCCTTCATGACAAGAGTTTTTTTGGTAAAACCTTTTCCCGTCCCGTAAAACAGGGTCAGCTCGTTGTTGTCAAATCCATCGAAAGCCAGGTCAAGATATCCGTCATGATTGAAGTCACCGCATGCCACGCCCATTGCACGCACTGTCGGGAGAATCATTGATGGCGCATTTCCGAAGCCATCCGAACGATTCCTGTATATGAATGAGCCAGGATCAAGCCAGGTTGCCATTTCCGATGCGTTTGCAAGCACCAAATCCGGTTTGCCCTCGTCAAAAAGATCTGCGCTGACAGAATCCACCGCTCCAAAGGCTGGCAGGTCAATCCGGCATTCGGGCCGGAACCCCTCTGCCTGCCCCGGATAAATACTCACCGGAACATCTCCGATTGCATTTCCGGAACGCATATTGCAGATTACCAGATAAGGGGGTCTGTCTTTTGAATTAGGCGCCAGAAGCCGGAGAGCATTGTGGGAGGGGATTTTGATCGGAGCGGGGAGTTCTTTCAGCGATTTGCCATTTTGTCTGAAAATCAGTGCTTCGGTCGTGTAAGAGTTTCTAGAGGCCCGCTGACCAATTACGATATCCAGTCCGCCCTTGCCGGAAAAATCGGCCAGCACCACATCGTCGGCATGCGATGTCGGAAGTGCGATCCGTTCCTGTTCGGGCCATGCTTTCCCATCTTGCGGGTAGATCCATGACACCTCGCTGCCGTCATGCCGATCGCGGCAGGCAAAGACCAAATCCACAGCACCTGTTCCGCGCAGATCGCCCGCTGCCGCCGCAACAGCATTCCGGCACCTGAAAACCAATGGCTTGTCTGCAACACACCCCTTTTCATACCGATAAAGACAGACAGTTTCCGCATTGAATGCCGCCAGATACAAAGCATCTTTTATTTTAACCAAACTAACAATAGCTTCGGATTCAGAGACAGTCTGCATGTAACTGTCACGGCGCAGAATGGTTCTGCGATAATTCGGATTGCCTTTGACCAGGGGTATTTCTCCCGCGCTGAACTGCAGACCGTCTTTTCCGCCGCTGATCCGTGAATAGCTTCCATCTTCACGACGCAGCAACAGGTCAGCGCCTGTACCGTCAGCAGACGGTGCAGCAGCGAGATGCCGTACCCGCAGTTTCCCGCCGATCTTGAATTCGGGATATTTCCCTGCAGTGGGAAAACCGAGAGAGGTCTGATAGATTGTGATGAGCTTGTTTGCCGACAGAAACACAAGATCCACAAGTCCATCCTTGTTGAAATCTCCGGCAGCAACTGATTCGGCATAGGGAACAGGCAGATAATTGACATAGCGGTTTGAAACCCCATCAGGGGCTCCGTAAAAAATCATGGAATTGTTAATGAAGGACATGCCGTCCCATCCGCAGGCGAAGATGATATCTTCGTAGCCGTCACCGTTCAGGTCGGCCGCAACGGCCCCTTGGACGCCGCCGGCGTCCAAAATATTTTTTGGAGTCTGATCCAGCACCGGATTCGTGTAAACCTC
>CAZHPP010000098.1:0-6329 GCA_964534535.1 uncultured Victivallales bacterium
GCAGCCTGCGCCGCAAAGCCGCAGGCCGGAATCTACCGCTTCGCCCTGAACGAAAACGGACAGCCGCAGCAGCGCGGGTTCTTCCAGATCGACAACACGAACTGGCTCTGCTTTTCGCCGGACCGCAAGACCATGTACTCCACCTTCGACGACTCCGGAGCCGCCGCGCTCAGGATTCAGCCGGACAAAAGCCTGGTCCTCCTCAACAAATATTACACCGGCCGCTCCGCGTGCTATGTGGCGACCGATCCGCAGGGACGCTTCCTCTACTGTGCGAACTACTCCGCGGGGAACTTCGCCGAATTCCGGATCGCAAAGGACATGAGCCTCGCCGAAGCCGCCCGGATCATTCCCCGGTCGGGCCATGGTCCGGCCGCCCGCCAGCAGGCCCCTCATCCGCATTACTGCGACTTCACGCCGGACGGACGCTTTCTTGTGGTCATCGACCTCGGCACCGACGAACTTGCGGCCTATCCCTTCGATCCGGAAAAAGGCATCGACGCCGATCATCCGGTCGTCTACCGGACCGAACCCGGCGCCGGACCGCGCCACCTCGTCTTCAGCCGGGATGGACGGAAGGCCTATGTCGTGACCGAGCTCGGCAACACCGTGATCGCACTCGATTATTCCAACGGAACCTTCCGCCACCTTCAGACGATCTCCACCCTGCCGGAACACTGCACGCTGACCACATGGGCAGGTGAAATCCGCCTTTCGCCCGACGGACGATTCCTCTTCGCCTCCAACCGCGGATTCAACTCCATCGCCTGCTTCCGCGTAAAGCCGGACGGCACGCTCGAACGGTACGACATGGTCCTTTCCGGGGGAAAAAGTCCGCGAGACATCCGGTTCCTTCCGGACGGCAGGCATTTCGCCGCATGCAACGAATTCTCCGACAATGTGGTCTTCTTCGACTACGATCCGGAAACGGGCAGACTGACCCCGAACGGCCAGATTCTCACACTGCCCCGCCCGATCGCCATTCTCTGGTGAACAAGTTCAAGATCATCATATTAAGGAGTTCCAAGTCCCCATGATCCAGCTCGCTTCCATCTTCACCGACGGTGCCGTTCTTCAGCGCCGGATTCCCATTGCGGTATTCGGAAAAACAGAACCGAACACGTTCGTAAAATGCACGCTCGACGGACACGTCATGTTCGGAGCGGCGGGGCTTGACGGCTCCTTCCTGCTCCGAATGAACCCGCTCGAGGCCGGCGGCCCCTTCACGCTCGCCGTCGAAAACCTCGGAACCGGGGAAAAAACGGAACTTCACGACGTCATGATCGGCGAAGTCTGGCTCGCCTCCGGACAGTCCAACATGGAATACCACATGGAAACGTCCGCCGGACAGATGAAGGAATTCATCGCGGAGAACCGGAATCCCTCCATGCTCCGCATGTTCACGGTCAAAAGGCGCGCCTCGGCCGCCCCGGAAAACAAACTCACAGGGAAATGGGAATATTCCACGCCGGAACACCTCGGCCCGTTTTCGGCCGTCGCGTCATGGTTCGGGAAAAAGCTTCATGACACGCTGAACGTGCCCGTGGGGATCATCCATTCCTCCTGGGGCGGCACGATCATTGAGGCCTGGACCAGCCGCTCTACCCTCCTCGCAAATCCGGACTATGCGCCGACCGTCGCGAAATATGAAGCCGGACTGGACAACCCCGAATGCTGGGAATACGATCTGGACACCCCCGGCCCGGCAGGCGGAGAAATCACGCAGAAACAGTTCAGCGAATTGTGCGAACCGGACCCCGGCGACGACGGATTCAAACTCGGATACGCACGTCCCGATTTTGACGATTCCCGCTGGAAAATCATGGACATTCCCGGCAGCTGGAAGATCGCCGGAATCGGCCTGAACGGCGCCGTCTGGGCCCGCCTGCACATCAGCGTTCCCCGGTCCATGATCGGAAAGAAATGCGTCCTCCATACCGGCGGGATCGACAAGGTCGACCGCACCTGGTTCAACGGCACGGAAGTCGGCGCAACGCTCGGCACAAAGACTTTTGAGGACACCGTATGGAACGTTCCGCGCAAGTATCCCGTCCCCGCCGAACTCAACCGCTCCGCAGCCGCCGTCGTGGCGATCCGCGCGTTCTCATTCGCGTTCGACGGTTCCTTCAACGGCCATGCGGAAGACTGGTTCCTGGAATGCCCCGAAACCGGAGAAACCGTCAATTTTGCCGGAGAAGCCAGGGCGTTCCAGAGCGTCGACCAGGGAAACCGCGCATTCGGGACCAGCGCAAGATCCATGCCGGGCACCCCGAATACTCCCTATATTCTCTTCGATTCCATGATCCGTCCGCTCATTCCATATTCCATCCGCGGCGCAATCTGGTATCAGGGCGAAAACAATGCGGGCGTTCCCTCGGAAATCCCCGCCTACGAGCGCAAGATGTGCGGCATGATCCGCGACTGGCGCTTCCACTGGGGCGAAGGCGACTTCCCGTTCATCCTCACGCAGCTTGCCAACTATCAGCAGCCTCTGCCGTATAACAAGACATCGGCATGGGCCGTCATGCGGGATGTCCAGCGCCGCGCCGCAGCGGAGACCCCCAACACCGGAATGGCCGTCATCACGGACGTCGGGGAAGCCGCCGACATTCACCCGAGAGACAAACGCACTCCGGGATGCCGTCTGGCCGCATGGGCGCTCAAGAACACCTACGCCCTGCCCGGAATCGCGCTGAGTCCGCTCCCGCGCGGCGCCGTCTGCGAAGGCGCCGCAATCCGCATCTTCTTCGAGAACTGCGACGGCGGACTCCGCCTCGCTCCCGTTCATGGATTTTATATCGCCGATGAACGGAAAAAGTTCGTCCCGGCGGACGCACGGGTCGAAGGGGAAAGCCTGGTCCTCAGCTCGAAGGAAATTCCTTCTCCCGCATTCGTGCGGTACGCATGGGCGGACAATCCGTCGCAGCAGGGATTTTCCAACGGCGCCGGACTTCCGGCCTCTCCGTTCGAAATCGGCGTTCTCTGAACCCGAATCCGGAAGGCTCCCTGCGTCCGAAGCAGGGGAGCCTTTTCCATGACTGCGGCATTGGACTTTTCCGCAATTCCATGCTAAATTATGCAATCATGAAAAAAACCGCCGAAACACTCGAACTCATTCTCCATGACAAGGTCCAGCAGCTGCTGGACAATTTCGCCACGGTCATGCACATCAGCGCCGTATTCTTCACCAATGACGGCAGGCTCCTGCGCCGCGGCGGACGCGACAAGGGCAACAGCCGCTACTGTTCGCTCCTCCAGAGCACGGCTTTTCCATTGTCAAGATGCGTGTCCCTCGACAACCGCATGCAGGCGCTCTGCCGCAGGGACCTCCAGTGGAAATGCTACCGCTGCCACGGCGGACTCAACGAGGTGCTCGCGCCCGTCGTCGCGAACGGAAAACTTGCCGGGTTCATTCTCTTCGGACAGTTCCGCACGGAGAAGCGGCCGCCCGCCGAGCTCGAAAAGCTGTTCCCCGCCGGAATTCCGAAGCCGGTCCTTTCCGCCTTCCGGAAGCTCCCGTATTTCGCTCCGGCCGACCTGCAGAACCTCATCGGTCTGCTCGAACTCATGGTCGACTACATCGTGACGCACGAACTCGTCACGCTCCGCGGCGACGCCGTCTATGAATCCGTCATGCGGTTCATCGACACGAACTACCGGGAGCGCATCACCGTGGCGGACGCCGCGCGGCATGTGGGGAAAAGCGTTTCCGGGCTTTCGCACTATCTGGAGACTCATCCCGCGAAGCCGTTCAAGACCCTTCTGATCGGACGCAGGCTCCGCGCCGCGGACGAACTTCTGCGGGGACATCCGGAATGGTCGCTCAAGACCGTTTCCGCCGAGGTCGGAATCGACGACCATTATTATTTTTCCCGTCTCTACCGGAAATACCGCGGACGCACTCCCGGCGACTACCGCAGGGCCGCCGGACAGAGAGAAAAATAACAGCAATGGCAAAAATGTCCTTCCTGTGACCATGCCGCCATTTCACAGACCTGCCGTACATGTTCTTCCACTCATTTGTCGGACGAGTCCGACTTGTCCGACATGTCTGACGAACGGCGCCGGAGTTTTGGCAGTCTTGTCAAAAATAGCACTCCGGCAGGAAAGATTATTTCACCAAAGCCGGCTTCAGGGAAAACGGAGGCCGTTCGAACAGCTCCGGATGATCGACAAAGTCTTTCAGCGGGACTTCCTGGACAGTCACTCCTGCGCGAAGCCATGCCTTCCCTTCGGCGCTGCAGAACTGGGATTCCCTGCGGAAACGCCGGTAATCGACGGCATAAAGAATGGCCAGGGCATAAAGCTTTCCTTCCGGGACCTGCGCGGAATAAAGGAGACGGACTGCATCCTCAACGCCGTTCTTCCGTGCGTCTTCAAGCATCATTTCGAATGCGGCGCGTCCGGGATATTTTCTGCCGTTCTTTCCGGGCTCCGGACCGCAGCAGACCTGTACCGTTTTGAGCACTTCCCTGGCCCGCTGGAACCCGGCCCGCGGCGGCATGGACTCAATCGCCTTCAGGGTCGATTCCATGGATTTGCGGCCCGTCCGCATGTTTTCATAGGTAAAGCGGTACAGCGCCCTGCTTTCCCGCAGATTTCCCAGGATCAGGGAATCGGGGATTCCGCGTTTCCGGGCCGTGCCGATCGCCGTCACGATTCTGGAAAGCGTGTTGTTCTTGAGCTGGTCCGCGTTGAACCGGTCGTCCGCAATCCCGTTCCAGGAAAACGCAAAGCACGCCCACAGCGGCACGGCCAGGAACAGAATCCACTCGTATTTCTTATACGGAAGCAGCGCCAGGAAGGCCGCCGTTCCGCCCAGACCGATCCCCCACGCCCACAGGAAAACCTTCCGCGCAAGAAAAATGGAATCGCGTTCCACCGGCATGGAAACCGAAAGGAGCTGTCCGGACTCGATCTGGGAAATCATCGCGTCCAGCTGCTTCATGAAGGCGAACCCCGTATCGTAATTGACCTGAAGCCCCGCGGCGAAACAGATCCCGAGCGACACGCCGTAGGCAAGCACGCCGTAGAAGATCAGACCGGCCAGACGCATCAGGGAATTCTGGCTCCGCAGAGTGAAAAGCCACACGGGGAGGGTCAGCATCAGGAGCCCCGCGGCGGCCATGGCAATGAAACTCATGATCCGGCCTCGCGGATCCGGAACTGCTTCGGGGCGGTCGTGCGCGGATACTCCACGGCCGGAATTCCGAAGAGCATCACAGCACCGATCCGGCAGTCCTTCGGAAGATTCAGTCTCCGGCGGAGGGAGCCGCACCAGTTGAACGCGTAGACGGCGAATCCGCACCAGCAGGTGCCGAGTCCGTACGACTGGGCCAGAACGTCGAAATAGGAGAGCGCGATCCACGGGTCGGCCTCGCGGCAGGGCGCGTTTTTCGGGGTCGCGGCAACGATCATGTGGGGCGCATTGCGGAACACAACGTCCTTCCCGTTCATGATTTCGCCGAGATAGCGTTTGTAATTCGGGTAAAGAACGCGCAGGATTCCGGTGCGGATCAGGAATTTCAGTTTCCGGCTCATTTCCTCCCGGAAGAATTCCATTTCGGATTTTTCCGAAACGATTGAGAAGCAGAGCCTGTGGTCGTTGCACCCCGTAGGCGACCAGGCGAGCGAAGCCTTCAGTTTTTCCAGAATTTCCGGGGAGACGTTCTCATCGCGGTACTGCCGGATGCTCCGGCGGCGCTGCAGGAGATGGAACACGTCCTCCGGCTCCGGCAGGGCTCCGGGCGCGGCGCAGCGGTCCGGACCGACGTTCCGGCAGGTCACGGCGGCTTTCGGACACACGGCGAGGCAGTGCTGGCAGTTCAGGCAGAACCGTTCGTCTTCCGGCGCCATGCGCGGAAAACCATCCGGTCCGAACTTCAGCACTTCCACGATGCAGTCGCGCAAGCACGCGCCGCATTTCACGCATTTTGTTTTGTTGATTTCGATCATCGAAAAGATTCCGGTGCAATCCCCATATCATATCACGTTTTTGGGGAAAAGTCAACTTTCCTGGCAAATTTCACCGGAACCGGACACCGGTTCAAGTCCGGCCGGACACCCGGATGCTTACGACATCAATGCCAGCGATGCGGAATTCCTGAAAAAGGACGGCGTGGTGCCGGCATATTTCTTCGGCGGGAACCAATGTGGTGTTTCCGACAATCAGACGGCGGAATACCGCGGGACCATGGCACAGTCTTTCCATGCGTTCTTCAAATGAGACGCAAGCCGCCGCGCCAATGCTGTTTTCCCGCATGAAAAGTCAGGATTTCAGCAACTTTCATGCCTTTTTAGCAACAATAAGGCATTGCATTTTGCTTCTT
>CAZHPP010000098.1:6364-10253 GCA_964534535.1 uncultured Victivallales bacterium
AATCAGAGAATAATGAAGCAAATATGGAACGATGCAATGAAGGAAACGACACGGAGAAAGATCGGACGTGCATGTTTTTTCCCCGCAGAACCATTTTATCATTTCTGCGTTGTCGGCTGTTTCGTCTGTCATAAATCACGAGGAGGCAAATATGGAAAAATTCACTGAAACCGTTCTTGTTCCCTGTTTGAAGCACCGGCCCAGGCGGAAAGCATCGTTCTCTCCTTTCAGAATCAGTTTTTCCCGTTCATTTTTTACATTAATTGAGCTCCTCGTCGTCATTGCGATCATCGCGATCCTGGCAGGCATGCTGCTTCCTGCCCTGAATGCGGCAAGACAAAAAGCATCCATGACGCAGTGCATCAACCTCAAGAAGCAGTCGCTGCTGGCGCTGTTCCTTTATGCCGAGGCAAACGAAGACTGGATGCTCTCTCCATATATAACCCGTCCGGGAAATCTGGAATACGCAGGCGTATTAACATATTCTGAATATCTCATCAAACTCGGATATGCCAGAAATTTCAACATATTTATCTGTCCGCTGGTGGAAGCAAGATACAGGGTTCCCGCATATGTCAACACAAAAGCGACGTTCGGACTGCGCTTCGGCTACACGCCGCTCGCCGCAGATCCGACCTGCGGAAAACTCTACAATATGCGGACAGTCAAATATCCCACCCGCTTCATCCTGCTTTCCGACACACGCTGGCTTTCGACAGAAAGCGACCACATGACAAGCTATATGCTTGGAGGAGCCTCGACAGGAAACCACACAATGGCTCTCTGGCACCAGGGTCATGCCGTGCTCGGAATGGCGGACGGGCATGCGGCCGCACTGAACAGAATGGGAATTTACAATTTGAAGGACGAATCAGCCTGGCACAGCCTCACCGAACATATTCCCCTGAACTGATGGAATGACGGATGTTCCGCGGCAGAGTCTTGAATCATCGGGAAAAACGCTGTCCGGAATGACGCTTCTTCCCTGGCAGATTTTTCACAGAAACAGCAATTTCAATTCAACACGGGAGACCGGAATGACAGGATTAAAAAATTTTGGAACTGCAGTGATAACAGGTACAATATTGCTGGGAACATTGCTTGCGGGCGCCGCGGGCCCCGCAGAAGAAGCCAAACCGATTTTAAGCTATGATTTTACCGGACCGATGGTCGTGAAGGAAGGGAAATTCGCTCAGCCTGTTTTCACAGGCGCCCCCATCATCGCAGTGCCCCGGCAGGCATTGGAACTGGACGGCAAAATTTTTTTTACCGTTCCGGGCAGCGCCGGGGTCACACTGAAAAACGGCGGCACGCTTCACGCGGTGGTCTTCTTCCGGGAAACAGGCGTCAAGGGAGGAGAAAACGATTCCCACGACATGATATTTTTCAAACTCGGAGATTTCCTTCTGGGACGTTCCTGCGATACGCTCTACTTCAACATGGGCGACGGCAGGACAAAAGGAACGAACTGGCAGACCCACTCCACTGTCAAAGGCATTCCGGTCAAACGCTGGACGGCCTTGACCGCCGTTGTTGAAAACAGGGCTGCAGATATTTACCATGTCACGCTCTATATTGACGGCCGGAAAATGTCGGCAAAAGATTTCAAGGCGAAAATCAATCCTCCGAACGCAGAACCGGTCACCATCGGAAAAGGCTGGGGCGGACCGTGGCTCATGACAGGGATGATCGCCACAACGCTGATTTTCGACAAGCCCCTTTCCGACAGACAGGTGGCGGAAATCGTCAGAGGCGAATCGTATCTTCAAAAGGAATAATCCGTTTGCCGGGAAATGCCGCCGCGCACGGTCCGGCAGGCACATAAAAAAATAACATTCCAAACATTCAGAAAGAGCAGAGTCAGAAACATGATCTTTCCAAGGGTTGCATCAGTTCTCATCTGTGCGGCGGCAGGCGCATCAATGTTTTCACAGGAACCGGACGCCGGGCTGGTTTTCAAATACGATTTCAGCAAAAATCCCCGGATTGACCTCCGGCGGAACGCCAGAATTGAAAACGGCGTTCTCAAATTGGACGGCAGGGGAGATTTCGCATGCGTTCCGGAAAGCCGCGGAAAGCACCTTACAGCAAAGGGGATGACTCTCGTCGCCACAGTCAAGTTCCATGATGCCGGAACGACAGGCGGCAGAGATGATGCCCACGACATGCTGTTTTCCAAGGGCAGAGAATTCATCTTCGGCCGCAGCGCAGGCAAGATGTATGTGAATTTCCATAACGGCAGACAATGGTGCGCCTTTACTGCCGGAGGGGAACCCTCAGCAGCCGGAGAATGGGCCCATTACGCAGCCGTGATCGAATCATTCAACGATCTCGCCCAGGGAGATGTCGGATACAAGGTCAGCATCTTCATCAACGGCGAACTGGAAATCACCAGACGCTTCCTTCAGGTCGCCCCGAATCAGGCCGATGATCTCATTGAAATCGGAAACGGATTCGGAGGCGGACCGTGGTTTTTCAACGGTGAAATCGCAAATGCCGCCATGTATGAAAGGGCACTCAGCGAATCTGAAATCGCCGAACTCTCCAGCCGGGAAAAACGGGTCAAGGCCGTCAGAAAAGGGTTCACGGAAGTTTCCGGAGAGTTGGGCGCGCGCCTCAAAGACGCGGAAACAGGTGCTTCTCTGCCGGTCAGATGGGCTGCCGGGTCCATCCGCCGCGCAGCCGCAGCAGGATTCGATCAGGGAAGACTGTCTGCAGCCGTTTCTGCGCTCCGGAAAATACGCAAAGACTCTGACATCGAAGCACTCGCAAGACAGTTCAACGCGGTCCAGCAGGATTTCGCAGTCATCCTGACAAAAGACCTTGCCGCGCTTGTCATAAAAGGAAGCGGTTCCGGGGCACATCCTGTCACCGGAGTCTTCGACCGCAGGAACGGACGCGAGATCTTCGGGGAAAAGACGATCTCCTGGAACATCAGCTGGCGAAAAGGCAGAGACGGCGGGACCATCGGAAACGGGACCTCCGGAATTTCCTGGACTTCATCGATCATCGACGGCAGCCGGGTCAGAATCCGCTGGAGGGGGACAAAGCCGTTCTCCTTTGAAGCCGAGTCGTTCCTGACATTTTCCGGCGCACGGATCGAAAGCACATTGGAAGTCATCAATCGGTCGCCGGACGTAATTCTATGCGATGTCTCTTATCCGGCATATACCTTCGGCCGGCTCCCCGGCAAAAAGAGTTTTCTGGTACATCCGTGGATGTCCGGCATCCTGGTCCCGAATCCTGTCGTGGAACAGTTCAAAGACGGACAGGACGGACGGTTCCCGTCGGGGCGCGTCGTTCTTCAGTTCGGAGCGTATTACGATGAAAATTCAGGAATTTATTTCGGTTTTGAGGATGGTCTGGGCCGGACGAAAAACTACTCCGTCACGGGAAAGCGCGGCAATCTGAACGTTCTCTGGGACACGCCTGTTCCACTCCCGTTAAATTCGTCCGGCGGCAACAATTTCAGGATCAGCGGGAAAGGCGTGATCGAGCTTTACAAAGGAAACTGGTATGAAGCAGGCCTGATCTACAGAAGATTTCTCGAAAGATCCGCCAGCTGGTGGATCCGGGATCTTCCGCGGAAATCGACACCGGAATGGTTCAGAAACAACACAATGTGGATACAGATGTTCATGAACGACCGCAGACAGGCAGAAAGCGTTCTCGAAGCGGCATCCTACCTGCGTTCCTATTTCGAGCTCCCGTTCGGCTTTCACTGGTCCTCCTCATGGGAAGACAACAGCCGGGCCGGCTGGCCGCACTTTCCGGCAAAGGACTTCGTTGCGGAAATCAACAGAAAACTGCGTGCAAACGGGATCTATACCATGCCCTATATCGATTCGCGGCTCTGGAAAATCAAGGACGGTCCGAACAACACCGACTG
>CAZHPP010000099.1:0-10150 GCA_964534535.1 uncultured Victivallales bacterium
GGAACGGCAGGAACTTCAGGCTGCCGATCCGGATATCGGGGCGGCGGCTGGTGTTGTTCTGGCAGAAGAACCAGCTTCCGGCCACGAAATAGAGAACGGCGCGGCCGGAGCAGAAATGTTTTTTCCCGCATTCTCTGGAGTGGGGGAAAACGAATTCCGTGCCGCGGATGATTTCCAGAAGACGGCGCCCTTCCGGCGAATCGAAGAGCGGACGGCTGTCATGAAACCGCTTCAGGTCGCCGCCGCAGAAAGCCAGCAGCAGCGCACTGAAGTTGTGGATCATGGTGAAATCGGACTCCAGATGGGCCAGGGAGGCGGGGGAGAATCCGCGGCAATGTCTTTCCAGCTCCCCCCACCAGGAGAAATCCGGCGTCAGCCGGGAAAGAGTCAGGCCCGTTTTCCGGAGCAGGGTTTCGTTCACGCCGATCTGGTAGGTGAAACGTCCGAACGGGAAGAACGCTCCGGGACGGAATCCTTCCGGAAGACTCAGCGCCTCCAGGCGTTCCCGGAATGAATCGAATCCGCGCAGGTCCGCCGCGGAATCCGCCGGAGTCAGGACATTCTTTGAAAAGGAAAAATACGCGAGTCCCTGCGAATCGAAATCCCATTTCTCGTTCGGCGGATGAATTTCGAACTTCAGATTCAGCCCGGAATCCGGCATGTGCTTCTTCAGCAGAGCCCGCAGTTCCTCCGGAGTCACCAGCTCGAACGGCAGTTCAAACCCGACCGTGAACGGTTCGTCTCCGCAGAGAAACGTTCCGTTCCCGTTTTCGATCCGCACCAGCCCTTCCCAGGCCAGATGGGACATGGCGGCATGGACGCTCGAATAGCTGCTTCCGCACAGTGCCGCCAGTTCATGATAGGAGGGAAGCCGGGCGCCTGGCTTCAGGCGTCCGCGCTCCATTTCCTGCCGGATGTAATTCCGGAGTTTTTCCGCGGGACGGAACATCGGGGGGAATCTCCATTGTTTTCAGCTATCCGATAGCTTAATATAACTTTCTGCCGCGATATGTCAAGTCCATTCGCGGAATTTCCCTTCAGCGCAGCAGCGTGAGCCCGAGAATATCCGCAATCACCTCGTTCGCCACGGCTTCGGCCCGGAAGGCCTTCAGGGTCTTTTCCGGATTCAGCGGAATCAGCTGGACGGTTCCGTGCGTGCCGTTTCCGGCATAGAAGGTTTCGTTCTCCTTCAGGATCGGGGGCAGCAGGAAATCGTCGAGATTCTTCTGATGGACCATGTCGACGGAACTTTCCGTGCCGTCGGAATAGAGCACGGTGAAGCGCGCGTTGGTCACCCAGGACTGCATGGCGTTCGTCGTGGCGCAGAAAAACACGGCGAGGGTCTTCGCCGAACCCGAAAGCGGAACTTCGGCCGAGGTCGGGAAGTTGTCCCAGAGCGATACGCAGAGGACGTTGTTCCCGCTCGCCGGGGTCGCGAAGGAGAGCCCGGAAGAGGTCTTGAACACGCCGCCGCACGAGCGCAGGAGCGAATCGTCCGGCTTCAGCGCGTTGTGCCCGTAATGGTTCCATTCCCATGCGTAGCGTCCGTTGAGCCGCATTCCGATGGAGTAGCCCTTCGGCCGGGGCGAAAGGAATTTGCGGCTGTGGATTTCCGTCAGGGAGCAGTTGAAGCTCTTCGAAAGGTCGATCCGCTCCGCCTGAGTCCAGCGGAACGGTTCCGCGGAGAATCCTTTCGATTCCGCCATGCGGATTTCAAACGGAAGGATTACGGGAACTCCGCCGCGTTCGGCGTGAAGGAATCCGTCGCGGATTCCGGTGGCGTTTAATGCGGCGCGCAGTGTGAGGGAGCGGGAATCGCGTTCCAGAATTTCGAAGGCCGGTTCGACGTTTTCTTCCGAAACGATCGTGCCGTTTTCGACCTCGAGCCGCAGCGTGTTGCCGGGGAAAGTCTCCTGCGGGTTCCGGAGGAGCGACGGGAACGCTTCCTCCCGGTAGCAGACTTCGAGCAGAAGTTCGCCTTCCAGTTCGGTCCGCACCACAAGGAAGCTCCGGCCGAAGCCGGGGGCGTATGTGAATTCGACGCTTTTCCCGTTCAGGAAGACCTGGTCCACTCCGGCGAAGCGCATGGGAATGCGCAGGAACTTTTCGGCGGGGGCCTTCACGCAGAAGCGGAATTCGTCCCGGAGCGTTTCCCGGTGCATGGAAACGGAAATTCCGGGGAGCACGAGGCTCGCGTCCTTCCATTCGTCCGGCAGCTGCGGGGCGAGGAAGATTTTCTTTTCGGCGAGGCGGAAGCGGATTCCCCAGAGCCCTTCGAAGAGCAGACGCAGCCATGTGCCGGAAACGTCGGAAAAGTCGATGTCGCCGTCGTCGGTGCCGCCCGAGGCCGAGAGTACGTGCGTGATCGAGCCCGGGTGCGGCGAGAGCGCGAACGAATCGGCGAGCCCGTTCACGATCTCCATGGCCTTCCCGGCCTGGCCGTTCCGGAAATACGCGAGCGCGAGGGCCGCGTTTTCCGCCGGGAAGATTCCGCAGGTGGAGTATTTCTTCGGAAGCCAGTTCGAGGAGAAATAAAGCGTCCCGCCGCGTCCGGCCGTGGCGATGCTTTTTACATTGCGTTCGGTCCATTTCAGCATCCGGAAGGCCTGGATCGGCGTCACGGTTTCGCAGTCGATTGCGAGATAGGTGGTGGAAAGTTCGGGCGAGGGGTGCGCGAGCCTGTTCCCGATCGTATCCAGCGATTCGGCCATGACGCCGGGACCGTCGAGCCAGAGCAGACGCTGCATGGCGCAGAGGATTTTATCGGCTCTGGACTCGAATTTCGCGGGGTCTTTCTTCAGGGCCTTGGCAAGGACGGCGGCCTGGAGGTTCGCATAATAGTTGTAGGCGCTTGCCTGGGCGCAGCCGGCGCCGTCGTAGCTGTGGCCGTCCGAAATCCAGGTGTTGAGGAAGTTTTCGTAAAGGCCGTCGGAATCGGGGTCGAGGATGCGCTCTTCCCAGTCGAGGATTTTGCCCAGACGGGCAAAGATCGCTTCCGCGGTCTTGAGGTCGCCCGTATGCTGAAGGTAGAAGAGCGTCATGTCGACCGCGACCTCCTGCATGTCGTAGATGTCGTCGCGGTGGAGCAGGGCGGTCAGGTGTCCGGAGGAGTTGGTCAGATGGTGGTACTGCGTGCCCTCGTGGTCGAGGTCGGGACGGTCGGCGCCGTCCCACCAGACACGCTCGGTTCCGGAGCTTTCCGTGATGGTGGCGAAATGGCTCTCGATGGCGGTGCGGACTCTGGAGCTCCAGCCGAGGAGCGCGGGGCCGTACCAGCCGCGCCAGCCGAGGAAGGGCGCGTGGTAGCCGATCGCGCCGTGGTAGAAGGTCTTTCCGTGGAAGGAGGCGTCGATGGCAATCGAGATGTCCGGCACGGTCGAGTTCAACAGGGAATCGGGGGTGCGGAATGAGGTTCCGGCGAATTTTTCGCGGATTTTTCCGCGGAGGAATGCGCAGGGGTCGGGGAGCGCGAGGAGTTCCGCCATGTCGTCGGCGCTTCCGTTGTAAAGGACTGCGATGTTTCCCTCAAATGTCTCGCCCGCCTCGATTGCGCGGCGGATCCGGACGATCTGCCTTGCGCCGCCGTGGTCCGTGAGGAACATGGAGGGATATTTTTCGGTCATGGCTTCGGCGGAATCGAGCTCGATTTTACAGGGGAACCCTGCGGCGATGCGCATGGAAACCCCGTTCGGGCCGTGCACGATCCCGCAGTTTCCGGAAAGCTCGGCCGTGTTGTCCCGGCAGTCTTCGGCGGAGAACTCGCGGCGTTCGGAATTGTGGTATTCAAAGCGTCCGAAGAAGGGCGTGATTCCGCCGAATCCGGCGCAGAAGATCACGCGCTGGTCGGCATGGATTTCATAATGGACCAGGAATCCGTCGCGCGGGTTCAGCGGATAGGCCTGAATTTTTACGCGGCAGTCCGGGAACCATGGGGAAAAGCGCGTGAAGTCGTAGCTCATCCAGCCGTGATTCCAGCGCGCAAGGATATCCGAACTTTCATGGAACCACTGGGAATAAAGGTCGTGGTTTCCGGCTTCGACGTGACCGGGGGTGAGCGCGAGTCCGCTCATCAGGACGCCGTTCTTGGCCTGATAGCACCAGGTGTTCCGGGTGTAGTCGCTGGAGGCGCCCATGAAGACCGGCGTATCGCCCGCGAACGTGAAGAACCGGTTCTGCGCGCTGTCGCCGGAGTGTCCGCCGTAAAGCACGCGGTTGAACTTTTCAAAAGACCCGAAGATGGACATTCCCTCTTCGGAACAGGTGTAATGCGCTGTCATGTCAGTCCTCCCAGCTGTATTTCATGCGATTGCAGGAAAGACACTGTTTTTCCTTCCCGCAGAGCATGATGAGCGGATTTTCCTTTGCAATCTCCACGCCGATCCGGAACAGTTTCTCGGTCTCCATGACGGTAACCGTTCCGGGGCCGAGTTTCACCTGCCTGATTTCGAGTCCGCGCTTCACGGCCTCCCGGAAGAATTCAATCGTTTCCGCAGTGCCGCGGTTGAAGTCGCGGTCCCCGGGAAGATTGCGTTCCACGGCGTGATATTCGCAGGAACCGTTCGGACGTCTTACCACGCAGAGCACGGTCTGGAGTCCGGGCAGACGGCAGTGGTCTTCAATGTAATGCAGAAAGGTCGTTTCCGTGATCGGGCTCCCCAGCTCGACGATTCTGGCCCTGTGCTTCAGCGCGAATGCGAGCGGGCTCGAGGGGCCGGCCGGCGGATCATACGGCTGATGCGCGGCGACTGCTTCCGCGGCGAGCGGACCGAGTCCGCACCAGCTGTGCGTGATGTGCCGGCTTCGCACCGCCTCCGGATGGGTCGAGAGCAGAATCCGCGGCAGGGTGCCCGTCCAGATCTGATTCAGGTCCTTCGGGTCGAACGGACGGTACAGTTCGAGTCTGTTCGGTCCGCCGATGAACACGAAGGGGAATGTGAATGCGGGCATCAGGAACGTGCCGTTTTCGCCGACGGCCTCCCGCAGCGCGCGGAACACGGTTTCCGCCCCGCCGTCGATCAGGCCGAATGCCGAAAAGGCCGAGTGCACCAGCAGGAAGTCGCCTTTTTTCACTCCGGCTTCCCGCAGGGTCCGGACGAGATCAGCCTGGGAGACCCCCCGGAAGGTTCCGAGGGAAACATAGCCGTACCGGGCGAGATAGAGCACGGCATGGACCATGGCGCGGAGCTCGGATTCCTTCAGAAGCCTGCGGATTTCGTGCTCGACCGTCCGGATGACTTCCGCAAGGGTGCGTTTCCCGTCCATGTCCGAAAGCACCGCGGCGAGCGGACTGTAGAGCACGCGTCCGGGAAGTTCCCTGCGTTCGGAATATGGAACGTCCGCGAGGTCGTAGGGCAGTCCCGTTCTCAGACGGGACGGCACGATCTGTTCCGCATAATCCCGCCATACGGAATGTGGAACTTCATCGGGAAGATTTTTGGAAAGCTCCAGGTATTTCTTCTGCAGTTCCGAAAGCATCGGGTCGATGAGTCCGGAAGGAAAATCGCGTTTGAAGTCCGCCATGTCGTGCGCAAGAATCTCATACCGGTGCGCAAGATGCTCCTTTGCGGAGCCGACGGCGAATTTGAGTTCGTCGCCGAGCTGTTCGAGCGCCGACGGGAGGATCCGCGCCAGAAGACGCTTTTCCGGGTTGACTATGGCGCAGACGAATGCCGTGTGGATCGCGGTCCCGAGCGCGAATTCGTCCTTTTCCACATAGCTCATGCGCTGGCTGGAATTGTGCCAGAAATTTTTCCCGGTGCGGATCGGCCAGACGACCGGAATTCCGGTCGTGGAATCGCCCAGGAACGAATCGTCGTCGTACATGCACTCAAAACTGTTCCGGAATACGGTCTGCGGAGTTCCGGGCTCCTGCTTCAGGTCCTCCGAAAGCATCCGGAAAAGATAGTTTCCGCAGAACGGCAGGGCGGGCGAGGCGCAGTTGAAGTTGATCGACCAGCCCTTGTGGAGATACATCGCGTCATAGTCGCACGCGCCGATCACCTCTCCGGAAAGATTTTTGCCGCGGGTCGAGGCGTACTGGGCGAAGCCGTAGTGCTCAAGACCGAAAATCAGGCGCAGGGAATATTCCGGCGTGCCGCGCTTCATCAGGAGGCGCGCCGTTTCGATGGCGGCCGAAACGCCGCTCGAATTGTCGTTGGAAAGCGGTTCGTAGAGGTGCGCGATGATCCAGAATTCCTCTTTGCGGCGTCCGGGAACCATGGCGGTGACGACGTCGACCGTGGATTCGAAGCGGCGGCCGTCGCATTCGATTTTCGCCTCGACTTCTCCTCTGGCCGCCGCGGTGCGCAGCATTCTGCCCGTGTGCGGAGTCACGCAGAACGCCAGGAACGGGCGGTCTGCCGCCACCGCGTGCCAGTTCGCGCCCTCGGTGAAGGCGTTGCACCATTGGATGCCGTCGGGGGCGTCCTCCGCGTTCATGGCCCAGTCGGAAACGATCCCGCGGACTCCGAGGTCGAGCAGAAACCGGATCGCCTTCGAGTCTGGCATCTTTCCGGGAGCGAGCATGACCATGGCGTCGTGCGGGTCTTCCCCGGCGAGCACCTGTTCCCGCGTGAGGATGCGGACTTTTTCGCCTCCGGGAGCGGTCGCGCACGAGCCCTTGATCAGGTGGAACGGGTGGACTTTGTAATCGGCGGCGACGAATCCGGGCCGGATTCCGGAGCCGCTCAGAATGGTGAGCTTCCCGATTGAGGCATCCCAGGCGAGGGGCGTGATCTTGTCCTGGAACGCGGTCTTCCCGTCGGCGGGGAATGTGATTTTCCGGGCATTCGGGATTCCGGTTTCCTGAAGGATTTCGAGCGTTCTTTGCGCGGAGGCGTGCCAGCAGGAGACGGTCTGGCCCAGTTCGAGCTTCCACAGTTCTTCCGTGTGCTTCATGATGGACTCCGCGTCGATTTTTCCGCGGAACTCTTCGAACAGCTGTTTCATCGACTGCAATTCCTTTCCGAAAGTTTTTCGGGATATGACACCTGATAATGATAATCGACCGTGACATGCCGACTTCCGGAAAGAGGCTTTCCGCAGTCCGCAATCATGGAAAGAAGCGTGCTCCTGAGCTCGGAATAATCCCTCCGGACGCTCGGAATGCCGCAGAATGAGCGCGGAATCGAAAGCGTAAGCTGATGGAACCTCGCCTTGGGAAAAAGTTCTCCGGAGTCGAAGCGGTCCGAGTGAAGGTTGTGCGCCGCCAGAAGCGCTCCCGCCGGAATCGATTCCGCCAGTTTCGGCGCCATGCGTTCAAAATTCTTTCCCACTTCCCCGATGTCTTTTCCGGGGACCGGAATCATGCGGAGCGCCAGCTCCTTCCGTTTCGCAAAATCGGAAAGCGCGCGCAGATTGTTTCGTTCGTAGAGGTGTTCCGCCGGAAGGGCCCAGTATGCGAAAACCAGCTCCGAAGCATGAATTGCCAGTGCATGCTTCGCCGCGGTCAGGACAAGTTCATCGGAATTCGGAGAGATCATCCTTGCACCGTCCGGAAGATGCCCTGAATCCGGAACTTCTCCGAGGAAGATCACCGGATACGGCAGACGCAGCACCTTGCACATGTTCTCCTCCGTCATGTGGGCATAGAACACGGCGCAGTCGATGAATCCCAGATTTTCGAGCCGGGCGAGCTCGCGGTCGAGCCGGCCGGGCGTCAGGATGTCCCCGGAGGAGACGATCCGGCTGAAAAAGTCGAATTTCCGTTCCGGCGGCGGATTCAGGATGATTGCGTTCACGGCATTGTAAAGCGAGTGAACCCCGAGTTCGGAACCGAAGGCGAAGAAAAGAATTTCCGTTGCGCCGGGGGCGGCTTCCCGTTCCTTCACGAACACCCTGCGGCGCTCCAGCCGCACGACGATATCCTTCTTCTCCAGCAGGTCGAGCGCGGAAAGCACCACGCGCTGCGAAACCCCGAAATGCCGGGCGAGGCCGCGCGTGCCGGGAAGCGGCGTGCCCGCGGGATATACGCCCCGGAAAATTTCCTTTTCCAGCGTTTTTGCCGCCTGAGCCGATTTCGACAGATTTTCCGCAGGTTTTGCTTCAGTCTTCATCGTGTCTCCGTAATCTGATGCAATCTGATGCAATATATTGCAGGAAACGTGTTTTGTCAAGTGCCGCAAGGAAATTCCGTTCCGCGGGGGCGGACAAGGCGGAATCGGTCGGAACGCCGGCCGATTTCAGGCGGAGAGAAGAAAAAAACGCAAAAAAATTCGCATTTGCCATTGCTCTTGCCGAAAACGGGGTTATACTATGACCGTAACGGGGAAATATACCTCAACAGATCGCTTTTCCGCAGGAACTTCTTCCGATGGCAGGGCCGCATGGGCCGGCCGCGCGGAATCTTTCGGAAAGATTCCCGCAAAGGAACGGAAAAGCGATCGTATTGTCCCGGCGGCCAATCCAAAACCGGTCTGAAAATGGAGTGGAAAAAGCTTTATTTCTTTCTGAAGCCGTATCTGGGACTCTGCATCATTTCGGGATTCGGACTGCTGGTGTTCACGGCGCTGGGGATCCCCCTGCCGTGGTTTCTGAAGATGATCATCGACGAGGCGCTGGGCAACCGCGCCGACAAGGGACTTCTCTTCCTGCTTCTGGGGTGCATCGTGGTCAACTATGTGCTCCGCGAGATCATGTTCTACATCAGCCATTATCTGTTCTACTACACGGGCGCCAAGACCCTGTTCGGCGTGCGCGTGAAGCTCTTCAAGCACCTGCAGAGCCTGTCGCTCCGCTTCTATCAGGAATACCGCACGGGAAAGCTCATTTCCAACATTCTCACGGACGTGAACATGCTGAACGGGCTGATTTCCGGGGTGCTCGTGAACCTGGTGATCCACCTGTTCACGATCGTGTGCATCCTGACTGCGCTCTTCCTGCTGAATCCGAAGCTTTCCATTCTCTGCCTGATCCTGATCCCGCTGCAGTTCCTGAGCTTTTCCTATTTCCGCCGCAGGCTCCAGGCCGATTCCTCCATCCTGCGGGAAAAGATGTCCGAGGTCTCCGCCAGCCTCACCGAGACCATCAACGGGATCAAGGTCGTCAAGTCCTTCGGCAAGGAACGCACGGAAAACAAGGAATTCGCCTCCATGCTGCGTCCGACCTTCGACCTCACCATGGAGATCAGCGTCAAGAACCTCTACGCCTGGATCATCGCGGAATGCCTGAACATCTCCTGCATCATCGCGGTGCTGGGGTGGGGCGGGTGCATGGTCATCAACCAGACGATCACCGTGGGCGTGCTGGTGGCGTACTACACCTATCTCGGGATGCTCACGGGGCCGATCTTCGCGCTCGCCGGGCTCGCCATCACCGTGAGCGAGGGCATGATCAGCGTGGAGCGGCTCTTCAAGCTCCTGAGCGCCGTGCCCGAAATCACGGAGGACGAGGATGCCGTCTCGCCCGGCCGGGTTCGGGGCGACCTTTCGTTCCGGGACGTCACGTTCGGATACAAGAAGGAACACCCGGTGCTCCGGGACTTCTCGCTGGAAGTCCCGCGCGGGACGAAGGTGGCTCTGGTCGGGCCCTCCGGTTCCGGAAAATCCACCGTGGCGAGCCTCCTGCTGCGGTTCTACGACGTGAATTCCGGGAGCATCAGCATCGACGGCCTGGACATCCGCCGCTTCACGCGCGAATCCCTTCACAGCAGCGTGGGAATCGTGCTTCAGGAGTCGTTTCTCTTCAGCGGAACGATCGAGAATAACATCAAATACGGCTGCGAACACGCCTCCCGCGAAGATATCGAGAACGCGGCGAAGATGGCGAATGCCCACGAGTTCATCATGGGGCTTGAAAAAGGCTATCAGTCCCAGGTGGGCGAAAACGGCGTTTCTCTTTCCGGCGGACAGAAGCAGCGCATCGCGATCGCCCGCGCGATCCTCAAGAACCCGGCCGTGCTCGTGCTCGACGAGGCCACCAGCGCGCTGGACACCCTTTCCGAAGCCGTGGTCCAGGAGGCGCTCGACCGGCTCATGACCGGACGCACCACCATCATCATTGCGCACCGCCTTTCGACCGTCCGCAACGCCGACCTGATCGTCGTGCTCAAGGACGGAATGATCGCGCAGAAGGGCACGCATTCCGAACTGCTGATGCACCCCGGACTTTACCGCGACCTCTACGCCCGCCAGATGGAAACCTCGAGCGGCGG
>CAZHPP010000100.1:0-10113 GCA_964534535.1 uncultured Victivallales bacterium
CAACAGCCCGGACGGCCTTCTGAACGAGCTTTCCTTTTTCATTGCGGACTTCGGGAGTGCCTGTTCCGGCGCGGATAGTTTGAATCCCGCAAGCCTCAAAATGGTCGAGCAGACGGCGGTTCAACTTATATTCCCTGCCGGACAGATATTCCCGTGCATATTCCGGAAGGACAAATCCCTGCCTCTGATCTTCTGGTATTTCGGCAAGCATCTGCCGGAGAAACGGGGGAATCCCGACCTTGACGACCGCCTGCTGAATGTCTTTGACGGTATGTTCGGTCTTACGGGGGACGCGTTCAATCACGCCGCGCAACAAATCGACCTCCCGCCACTGGAGCGTACAGCAGTCCCCAAAGCGGAGTCCGGTGAAATACCCGAGGGCAATCAGAAGTTTCATTTCGCCATGAGCCTTTTCAATCAACATGGCGATCTGTTCAAGGGAGAGGGGCTTCTTGCTGTTGTAGCGGTTTTCCACACGTTCGACATCGCGGAACGGATTCCCGCAGGCAATCTTTCCGGATTTGTTCAGGACATCGAAAAAGCAGTTGAAAAACTGAAGATACTTGTTGAATGTACCGGGAGCGCTCTGTCCACGGACGAACTCCATGAAAGCCGCGGCGTCATCGGGAGTGATCTGAGGAAGAATCTGACGGTCGGGTCTGTGTTCATTGAGCCAATTTTTGAAACGGTGATAGTATCCGCGATAGTTGCCCGGCGTGCTTGTGCGTGTAATCTCATCGGGGGCAACACGTCTGCATGACATGGGACGTTTCGGACAGGACATAAAAAGATTCCATCCATTGGCAATAACCGCATGGCTGTTTTTCAGTTCCGCATCAGCAAGTCTTGCTGTAGTCGCCGCATCTTGGATTTTATGTTCTATATTCCGCCATTGCTGTTCACGGTTTTTTTCGGCAAGCGGCAGGATGATGCGTGAAGCGGCCTCTTCCGCATCTTGACGTTTTGTAACGGGCTGACCATCCGGGGCAAGCAATCTGATCCGCGTATCAACTCCGTTTTTTGTAAATCGCAGGTAAAAATGTCCTCGCTTCCCGGCTGTATAAAGCGTTCCCCGTGTTGTCCTTGCCATTGCAATAATCCTCGTTTTTCGTTATTGATCGTTATTAGGCAATATAACACGTCAAAAAGCGAATTCAAGGATATTTCCCGGATATAATCTTAATTTTTGAGTGAAATGAACTAGACTCAAAATCTGGCGGTGGCAACACTATGCGGGTTCGACTCCCGCCTTCGGCACCAGATGATTCTCTCCACAGGAAAAAAGGAGGCGCTTCATGAAAAAATCTCTGCTCCTGCTCGGCTCCATCCTCGCCGGACTTCTGCTGGCAGGATGCACTTCCCTCGAAGTCACCCCCGTTCCGGAAACATCCAATATCGGCACTGTAAAAATCATCGAAAACCCGAAAGTGAAAGTTTCCGATTTCCTGTTCGTCATGACCACCTGCCTCGGACAGCAGGGAATCGCCTCCGCCGTCGAACGACCTGACTACTGTCCGCTCAAGGATGAATATGTCATCCGATACAAAGCCCTGCGGTCGTGGGATTTTGCGCCTTATCTCTCCGACGCCGATATTCTGGTCCAGAAAAACAGCATGCTCGTCGGATATGGAAAATATCATCATATCGGCGGATCGGCATCATTTTCCTTCTGCAAATGGAACAGCACCAGGAGCAAGATGGAACCGCTTTACCTGGAACTCTTCCGCAATGTGAAGCATCAGACGCCGGCACAGAAGCCGTCAGCACATTAGATTCCCGTCTGTCATTTCAGACCGTTCTTCCCGATTTTGGAAGAATCACGACCAACGGACGGAAGGGAAGCAGTCTGATCCCGATCTCAGAATGATCGAACGGAAGAGGCGTCTCAGCCCCCTTTTCATCAATGTAAAAGGCCCGTTCCAGCGGAAGGAAAGTCTTCACACGGAACGAATCACGGACGTCGAAGCTGAACCCGGTAAAGACGAACACATGCCGACTGGAACCTTCAAACCACTGGCACGCAGTCTCAGAATACTCGTCCGGCAGCAGCGGGAACAGGCCGGGAGCCATCCATTCCAGCAGAAAACGCCACATGCGCTGACGTTTTGCACACTTCAGCGTATGGAGCGCTCCGGAACTCCAAAGGTCGGAAATCCGGTACGGCAGAACCGCGATGCGTCCGCTCCGCCGATTGCGGAACCGGAAAACCGCAGGCGCAGTCGGATGCAGATCGTGGTCAACGAACCGCGTCAGGATTTCAGCCCCGGACGACGGATGAAAACGGACAATGGCATCCGCCGGAACACTCCTAGTCGGAAGGAACGCGCCTGCGTATTCGCGGAATTCCGGAGACAGACACTCTTCGGAACCGAAGACATGGTACGGTTCCGGCTCCATGGAATCCACGCCGAGATCGGTGGAGAATCCGCGTTCCACGAGAATTTCCGCAGCGGAGGCGTCCACGATCAGACCGTTTCCCAGCAGTTTTTCGAGTTCGGAATCCGGGACGGACGCCGCATGAATTCCGCAGAGGAAAGCGACCGGGGAATCTTCATAGGTGTGGGGAATTCCCGCCGTATCAAAGATTTCGTGGACGGCAAAAGCGGGAAGATAAAGATCCGATGCGCATCTTGCCCTGACGCGGCCGGAGAGGACGGAATCGGTTTCTGCGAAGAAGCGGAGTCCCTTCGCCGAGCCGGATTCAGGAGCGTTCCGCCGGACGGCCTCCCAGAACGGACGTTTCGTGCGGAGCATCTCGAGACAGGCCGGTTCGTCAAAGGGCGAATCCCCGGTGTATCCCACGGTCGTAACGAGCGGAGCGGTCATCCGGTTCAGCAGGCCTTCCGTGATGTGGAAACTTTCCACGGCGGCAGACTTTTCCATGACTCCCGATGGGGCATTTTCAATTTCGGGAGCATAATCGACATCCGGTCCGAGAATATGACGGATGATCTCCAGGTGGAAAAGTCCGGGAATGTTCTGCATCCGGTTGGCATCGGAATAGGGACCGATGCAGGGACGGACGAGCGGACGGTCGTCGCCGGCAAGGGCTGCGGCGATTCCGCGGAGGTCGCCGCTGAGCGGAAACGCATTGACGCACGGCGTCATCATTCCGATGCGCACGCCGGAATTTCCGCGCTTTGCGCTGTCGTGAATGAGCCGTGCAAGTTCCAGAAGGCGTTCCCGCAGGAAAAGAATCCAGTCACGGCGGACTTCGGGGTCGCTGTAAACGGCACGGACGAGTTCTTCCCGGGTCCGGCGGATTCCGGTGCGTTCGGCAAAGTTCGAGAGATGGAGCGGACAGAAGCACCCGATCGTCATGGATCCGTTTCCGGTGTACATATAGCGCAGGTCGTCGTCCATGAAGATATAATCCGCTCCGGTCTGCGCGAGCTGGAAATAAAAGTTCCGGATAAAGGCTTCGATTTTCGGGTCAAGGAGACAGGGAAGATTGTGAAGGGAGGTGCCGTCGGCATTCGTGGTCCAGAAGTCGTAATCGAGGATTCCGCGGTGGTCGGCGCAGCTCGGAGCCTGACAGATGCTGGAATTGATTCCGACGCGGATTCCGGCTTTGTGAAAACGTTCGGCGGCACGGGAGAGATTGGAGCATTCGCGTTCGATTTCAGGCGGAGTGAGCTGGTTGCGGGAAAGGTACTGCGCATCGGTGAAAAGGAGAACGTCCCGCATGCCGGCTTCTTCGCAGTACCGGAGACAGTCAGCAAGGATCGGTTCGAAGTTCCAGTACGGAATATAGAGCCGGAGCACGGGCGAGACACGGTCGGACGGAAACATTGCTTTTTTCATGGTGATCTGTTATTTCCTTTCACGGTCCAGGAAGGGCGATGCCGCCTGAAGCCATGCGCGGGTTATGAGTTCATGTCCTGCGACGGTCGGATGCACTCCGTCCCAGATCCAGTATGGAACGGGAGCGAGTTTCAGCGCGGCGTCGAAGACAGACTGCAGGGGAACAAACGCCGAATGCGTTTCTTCTGCGAGTTTCCTGACGATTTTTTTGTACTCGTCCAAACGGGTGGACAGGGCCCGCCATTCCTCATCGGTTTCATTCTTCCGGAACCGGAACGGTTCGCAGAGGACAAAATCGGAATCCGGCAGGTCATGAAGGAGCATCCGATAGACTGCTTCATACTGTTCCGGCAGGATTCCGTGGGAAAGGTCATTGGTTCCGATGAGAATTCCCGTGAGATCGGGGTTGAGATCGACGGCATCCGTTTTCCAGCGGCTCAGAAGCCTGGCGGTGTCGTCGCCGCTGTTCCCGCGGTTGAAGAACTCGAATTTCAGCGGATATTCCGCTCCGAGACGGGATGCGATGCTGAAGGCAAAACCGTGTCCCATGACATGGTTGGGGTCGCCGTTCCGTCCCCAGTTTCCGTCCGTGATCGAATCGCCCTGAAACAGGATTTTCATTCTTGCTTTCTCCTGATGACAAACATGGGGTATTCGCTGAGTTTTTGAAAATTATATTCTTTCAGGTAAATACCCGATGCCTGATAAGCATTCTCCTTATCAATCCTCCTGTTTCTGAACACATTGAATTTCCAAATTCCCTGGAGCATTTGTCTGGGGAATTGACGGAGAGGAATTTTGAGTTCGACTTTCCATGTATCTTCCTCAAGCGCCATGGAAGCATTCACCAGAACATGCAATTGTTCCGGCGGAGGTGCCAGAGGCGTCAGACTTGTGTTAACTCCCTTGATAAAATTGGCCCCCCTGCTGTTGACAATAATCTGATAACATGAGCTGGAATCAGGTGGGACCAGCATAATTTCAAAACAGTCGTCCGACCAGACGGCGGAAGTGTTTTGAGTGCAAAGGGACCGCAGCTTATTAAGTTTTGACTCTCTGGCGAAAAGGATGAACTGCAGGCAGTCATCATGAAGGCAGACGGCTGCTTCACTCCGTTGAAAATCCTGATATCCGAAACAGGGAATGAATTCAAAAGAGAGTGGTTTTTCCGTAACAACGAATTTCTCATTCAGGTTGAAAGCCCGAAGTTTTTTCATGCGTTCCTGTTCGCAGAAACGTGTGCTCTCGAAAAAGGCATATCCTTTTTCCATGAACCCCAGGAAAAAATCGGAAAAGAGCTTTGTCCGTTCATGGAAAGGCGTATTTTCCGTCATCTTGAGCGCCAGATTGACATCCTCACGATATTTTTTCATGACAGCGGCATTAAACATATCCGGAGAAGTCCATATTTCCACTGGCTGTGCATCTTTTGCTGCAACGGCCGTGCTGCGTTTTTCAATATCAATAATCACGGCAAGCATGAGTTTTCCGGCAGGACCATAGAACTTGTCCGCATAATCGGCAAGCATCCGGTCGACATCCTGCTGCGGATTGGAAAACATCTTATAAAAAAAATAACGGTTCAGATGCTCGAACATATAATTGTCGGAATCCATTTCCATATAATGAATTCTGCCATACTGCGACATTTGCGCGGCATAACGTCCCAGCAGATGCGGCAATGACATCGGGACGCCGCAATGGGCAACGGGGTTGAAGGTACGGAATAGCCAGTGCGACCAGAATGCCAGCGGCATCTGATTCATCTTGCTCCATCCCCTGGTAAAATCAAAATATTTTTTCTCCAAATCCGGGTTGCAGAGGGCATAAGGCTGATTCAGCCGTTCAAACGACGGCAAGATGCCGACTACGACATTGTCCGGCAAACGATCGATCAGGAATGGACGCAGAGAATAGCTGGAATAG
The DNA here is from genome assembly GCA_964534535.1 of uncultured Victivallales bacterium. Classification (GTDB taxonomy): domain Bacteria; phylum Verrucomicrobiota; class Lentisphaeria; order Victivallales; family UBA1829; genus CAZHPP01. Next base: position 5,731 of record CAZHPP010000100.1, read on the forward strand.
GCAAGACAGAAAATCAGTTTATCAGGATGAACTTTTTGATTTTTTTCAGCGATCTCTTTTATGAATTTCCAAACAAGGTCGGACATTTGCCCTCCGTAACGATCGGAAAGCAGTTTAGAACACTGGCCGCAGCCGCAGGGATGATACAGATCATGAGGAAGCAAACTGACGGCATTCCCATAATTTGTGCCGTAAGGCCAGCCGTTGTTGCTGCTCATGCCATAAGAGTCGGTATCCGTGAAGCGCAGTCCGCGCACAGAGGCATGCTCCCCTCGGAAAAAGGCATCCATGTCCTGAAGAATGACATTCCTGACTTCCGGGTTGGAATAGCAAAGGGCTCCTGTGCGGCCGCCGCCCATTTCACTGGAAAGACTCCTTTTTCCGCCGAAAAGCGCGAAATACTCCGGATGCGTTTTGCCGAAACGTTCTTCAAACTGCATCTGCGGCGGATGATGGTTCATCGGAAAATAACTCGTGGAACAGCGCATCCGCAATTTCCATTGCATGTCTTTGGCCGTGCTCCAATCCAGAGACGAATAAACTTTTTGATATTCACTGTCGGCAAGCGGGGATTTTTTCAGGCGCGGCCAAGTCCAGATGCGGGGAGAAGCCTCATTCAAGGCAAAGGTCGGCTCCTCAAGGGCGAAAAAGGCGGGAATAGTCACGTCTTTTGTCTGCGGGATGATCGTCCCCTTGTCGCCTGGAAGAAACCAGCGCACGCCCAGTTCTTCCAGAAAACGGTATGTGCCATAGAGTGTTCCGCGTTCGAAATCCCATGTCGGATTGCCCCATTTTGCATTGTTTCCTTTTCGCTTGGAATACTCCGGCGTCATGAATTCAAGGAGCACCTTGCTTTTGGAACCTGCATCGTCTCTGCCTGCAATATAAATTGTGTTGTCCGAGGCTGAGATGCAATAACCGTCCCTGGCAATTTTACTGACATCAATGCCCTTCTGACGGACAGCATCGCAGTCACCAAGGATGATTGCCCCGCCCGTTTCCGGCATTTTTTCTGCAATCTTAAAATCGCCGCCCGTCATCGTGTCAAGAGCGGATTTCAATTCCGACGCGGCATAGCGGACAGGGAAAGGAGCGTCTGGAGGAACGACAACCGTCATCTGCGGCCGGCCGTTCCGCGCAATGCTGACACTGCCAGGCAGTTTCCGGTATTCGTTTTTGCGATTCAAAAAAAAATTACGCCATTTTCCGAGGGCCTGCCTGGAGGACTGTGTCAGCGGCTCACTGTTTTTTTTTACACTCTGCTGCTGTTCCTGAGGTCCCGCAGTCCCCCGTCCGGAGCGAGCACCGAAATTGGCAAGGAAGACCTTGTATCCGCCTGTAGAACTTTCAGTCATTCCAAACTGGACTTGTCTGCCGAGACTGCTAAGCATCTTCGTTTCGCCGCCTGCCAGGAAATCCGAACGTTCACCGCCGAATTCACCGTTCCTGAGCGCGTAGAGAGAAAAATTTAAGATCACGGGGGCGTCTTCCGCATTGCTTTGCCGGGTCATGGTAAATTCCAGGCGATACCATTTTTTCGGGTCAAGTCTGATGCCTGTCTTCTTCCACAGGAAGGTTTTGACGCCAGGATTTTTCTTGCCGGCATTGAAATTGATGTCGTCGATGCGGAAATAGTTTTCCTCAAAAGATTTCTTGCCGCCGTTTGCATAAAGTGCCGCGGAATATGAATTCCGGCCATCGGCAGAAACAGCAGCCAGCGCAATGTTCACACACTCCTGGGGTCTGGTCGGCGCATCGGCGAACAGAAAATCCGCGTATGCACAAAATGCCTTTTCCTTTCCGCCTCCGGAAACGTCGAAAAGCACTTTTCCCTCTTTTGTTCCCGCGTTATAAATCACGTGCCTCAAGGGCAGTTCCGACCTGCGGCTGAGTCCGGAAGACAGAATATTTTCGATTTTTCCGCCGACATTGATGACCGCCCAGCGTCCTTCAAGTCCGGGAAGCGGAGCACAGCTCGTGTTCCAATCTCTGAAAAACTGTTCCGTTGTTTTGTAATTCAGAGGTCCTGTCTCTGTGACGAATCTGTCGTTGGCATGGAGTGGATAAACGCCCAGAATCGACAAAGCGAGCAATGCTTCCCGAAGAAATCCGAATTTATTTTTCATTTTTCCCTCTGATAATTACTTGTATTCGGTAAATGAAACGTTGTCTTCAGGAATCACCGAATAATACTTGACATGACCATCCGCATGAAGCGCATTCGTCCCATTGTTGTGGCAACGGGCAACGCGGCCTGGCAGATGGGAAACATCTTTGTAAATTCCATAATTGACATGAATGTATTTGGAAACAGCCCCGTTCCCTGTACTGTCACACTCATAGACATATTGCGATGGATTCTTTATCTTTGTCAATTTGCTGTTATTAAAATAATAAATCATCGTATAAGAAATACGCACAACATCCAATTCATCAGCGTCAAGTCTGTAGCTGGTTCCGAAGGAAATAACTTTGTGATTGGAGGGGCAGACAAAGATCCGGGATGCGTTTATCTCCTCGTCCGTCCCCCCTTTTTTGACATATTTGACATTTAAATACGGTTTCATAATCGTTGGCCAGTAAGTGTATTTATTTTCCGAACCATGCTGAATCTGATACGGGATCAGATAATCTGCATTGTCGGCGCTGTAGGTAAAAACTGCCGTTCCATGCTGTTTCAAATTGCCGGCACATTTGATTCCTCTGGCCTTTTCCCGTGCCGCATTCAGCGCGGGCAGCAGCATTCCGGCGAGGATCGCGATGATTGCAATCACAACCAGAAGTTCGATCAGTGTGAAAAACCTTCTCTTCATCTTTCCTTTCCTCCTGTCATGGGTTGATGTTCTACAACGATCGGTTTTATCAGTATTTTCCGCTCGGAAGATTCATTCGTCAGCAGTTCGACAGCCTTCGTGATGATTTCCGGAAACCGCAGATCCATGGTCGGGAAACCACATTTGGCGGAATGTGGTGTATTGTGGGACCCCATCAGCAGATAATCCTGCGGATAATGATATCCGAGCCCGGCCAGCTCGTTCAGAATTCTTTCCGCATGACTGTCCGACCATGCGAAGAGAGCATCCGGGCGCTCCGGTCCGGAAAAGACATCCTTCAGCATTTCACGCAAAGGCGCTCCGCCGTGGCACCGCCAGAACAGCGGCTCATTGAAACTCATTCCGAGCTCGGCACAGCGCTTCGAAAGGGCATTCATGACCTGAATCTGCATGGAACTCCACGGTCCCAGATAGTTCCGTTCCGGGAGTGCCGGGAAAGCAATCTTCTTCGCCCCTTTCGCCGCAAACCATTCCGCAATGCCGCGCCCCATGTCTGCAAAATCGGTCAGCACATATCTGCAGAAGGGAATCTCGACCGGATTGTGGTACATATAAATGAATACCGTGTTTGCACAACGTTCCGGCGCACTGCGGAGAAAATTATAGGGATAATACGCCAGTCCCTCGGCGATATAGCCGTACGGCTGCTGCATGGAAAGAAGCCGCTGAATGAATTTCTGAATCTTTTCCGGCTCCCCCAGAATATTGTAATCGATCGTGACGGGATACAGCCCGTGCTCCATCAGAAGCCCGTCAAGAAGACGCGCCATCTCGCTGTACTTGTCGCCGCGGCTGTGGGCAATGAAGGCAACGGCGTTGCTCACCGGCTTGACCGCCGCCCCGCGGACCACCGTGCCGCGCCTCGGCGCGCATTCCAGCAGGCCTTCCTCCACGAGCGGCTGAAGACCGTGGGCAACCGTCTGATGATTGATCCCGAAGAGGTCCGCAAGCTCCATGTTGGTCGGCAGGCGGTCGCCGCAGCGGTACTTCCCGGCCGCGATCCACTCGCGGACGGTTTTCGTGACAATGTCCTGTTTGAACGTCTGCGGAACCATGCTACATGAATCTCCTATTGACTGTATTAATTATATATCAATCATCCGGTTTTGTCAAGGGACAATCGTAAAAAAAATGAAAAAAAACGATGAAATCGGTCAGCCCCTGCGGTCGGCGGACAAGCCGGTCGGATTTTTTTACCGGCGCATATCACGCTGGAGGAAAATATGCAATTACCGTCAACCGGATGACCCAAGGGAACCCCCTTGCCGCCTTGCATGAAATTGAACATTCCATTGATGGGGCCGGACTGTATCCCGATTCCAAAGCAGGAGGAAGCGCGGCAATTTCAAGTCCGTCTCTGGAAAAATGGAGGCAAGCTGTTTTCAAGTCAAAAGCGTATAAAAAAGACTGTGTACGAAACGTTGAGTGTTTTTTTCAGGGATTCGGGGGGCCAGTCCAGGGGAAAAAACGGAGGTTTGCCCCCTGGTCGACAGGTGTCGACAAAAAACGAGCGCAAAAAAATGAATTTTTTGCGCAGGGTGCAGGGCTC
>CAZHPP010000101.1:0-10002 GCA_964534535.1 uncultured Victivallales bacterium
CACTCGACCGTCTTCCCGCTGTAATGGGAAACGGAGCAGACTGTGCGGAAATTCTTGATGTTTTTTCCGCCCGGACGCCCCTTCACCATGCAGAGATGCTGCATCTCAAGCGGCGTGGAAATCCGCAGAAATTTTTCCTTGCAGGCAAGAACGGTCTGTCCGAAGGAGGTGAATTCCTCTTTGCGGTCGCACGGCATGGAGATCGATTCGCAGCTGCCCATGCGTTCGCCCTGCGCCAGAATGTGCCGGGCCGGCTGGGTGGAAATGGACATGAGCACCGCGGTAAAGTTTTCGCACGGCTTTTTCAGGCGGGCCGAACATGCGATCGTGAAGGCGTCCCGGGCGGCCGGAGTAAGTTCCATGACATAGCGTCCGCATTTCCCCGCGGCTTCCAGGACGACCTTTGCACGCGTCTGTTTTGAAACGCGCCAGACGAGCCGTTCGATGGCGCCGTCCGCGGTCACCGTGAAGATTCCGTGATTCAGGAGAAGATTCCCGCCGAGAACGGCGGAAAGACGGAAACTTTCGTCCATTTCAAGAGCGCATCCCGGAAACTCCGCATGAAAGATACTCATATTGAACTCCTTCTCCAGTCTGACGGCATGTTTTTATGTTGAAATCATATCATTCGAGTTCGTTTTTGGCGCTGCGGGTCATCAGCCCCACAACAGCGTCCCGCGGGGAAAGCCCGTGATGCAGAATACGGTAGACGGCATCCGCCAGCGGCACTTCCACATGCGCGCGTTTCGCCAGTTCGTGCGTGGAAACGCTGGTGCGGATTCCTTCGGCCACGACCATGCCCATCTCCTTCTGGATTTCGGCAAGGGAACGGCCTTTCCCGAGTTCTTCGCCGACGTGGTGGTTCCGGCTGCTGCGGCTCATGCAGGTGACGATCAGGTCGCCCACGCCGGAAAGTCCGGAGAAGGTCTCGCGCCGCCCGCCCAGCGCCGCGCCGAGACGCGCCATTTCGGCGATTCCGCGGGTCATCAGGGCCGCTTTCGTGTTGTCGCCCATGCCCATGCCGTCGACGATTCCGCCCGCGATCGCGAGCACGTTCTTCAGCGCGCCGCCGAGCTCGACGCCCGTCACGTCGCCGGACGTATAGATGCGGAAGACTCCGGACATGAATTCGCGCTGGATCCGGAGCGCATCGGCGGGATCTTCGGAAGCCGCCACGACGGCGGTCGGCACCCTTCGCGCGACCTCGCCCGCCAGGCTGGGTCCGGAAAGCGCCACATAATGCGATTTCCCGAGAATTTCACGGCAGAGGCGGCTCATGGTGAAGAGCGTGTCGTTCTCAATTCCCTTCGCCACGTCGACCAGCAGATGCTTTTCCGGATTGAAAACCGGTTTGAACTTTACAAGCGTTCCGCGCATGAACTGCGACGGCGCCGCAAGCACCACGATTTCCGCATCCTTCACGACCTTTGCAAGATCAGGCTCGACCCCGAGCGATTCCGGAATCGGAATCCCCGGCAGGAATCTGTTCTGGTGCGTCGAACGGATTGCTTCCAGATTTTCCGGGAACGCACCCCACAGAACGGTTTCATGTCCCCGTTCCAGAATTGTCAGCGCCAGCGCCGTTCCCCAGCCGCCGTCGCCCAGTACCGCGACCCTGCTCATTTTTTCTCCCGGGTAAATCTGTTTTCCGTGCCGTCCAGCAGCCGCCGGATGTTCGAACGGTGTCTGATGACTGCAATAACCGTCAGCAGGACCATCAGCGCGAGCGAGGCATTGGAGACATCCGGCGGAATCCCGCAGACGCGGCAGACCGCCGCGGCCGCCGGAAGCGCAATCGCAGCCGCGATGCTTCCCAGCGAAACATATCCCGACGCCTTGAAGACGATCACCCACACCAGAATGGCGAATACCACCGCCGGCCAGCACAGCGCGCCGAGCGCGCCCGCAGCCGTCGAAATGCCTTTGCCGCCCTTGAATCCCAGCCAGACCGGCCACATGTGCCCGGCCACGGCCGCAAACGCGCAGAATCCGGGCAGAATTCCGCAGGAATCCTTTACGGTTCCGAAATGCACCAGGAGCACGGCCGCGAGGACAGGCGCAAGCCCCTTCAGGAAGTCGCACGCAAAGCAGATTTTCCCCTGGACTTTTCCCACCACGCGCGTGACGTTCGTTGCGCCGATGTTGCCGCTGCCTTCCTTCCGCACGTCTTTCCCGTATGCCTTCCCGATCAGATAGCCGCTCGGAATGCTTCCGCACAGATAGGAGACGGCAATCAGAACCGGAAACCAGATTGCATCACTCATTTTTCATGCTTTCATTTGAAATGTTCGGACAGACGGTATATTTTAGCTTCATTTTCCATTTTTACAAGCCCGGAAGGAGATTTATTCCATCATGAAAACAGGAAAACTGCTGGCTGCCGCGCCGGAAACCGACGCCGATATCCTTTATGCCGGCGGATTCAACGCCCCTGACGAAGTCGTCTGGTTCGAACTTGACGGCGTGAAGCGCCTCGTCGTCTCCATGCTCGAATTCGCAAGGGCCAAAACGCAGGCGCCGCGTTCCGTCGAAATCGTCGGACGCGAACTCTTCTTCGAAAACGACGACCGCGGACGCACCACCGAGACCCTTCTTGCCAATCTCTCGAAAAAATACGGTGTTGCGGAATGGCTCGTCCCCGGAAATTTTCCCGTCGCCTATGCCGACAGTCTGCGGAGCGCGGGTATCCGGGTGACTCCCTCCGCCGGGATGTTCTTCCCGGAACGCATGGCCAAATCAGCGGATGAAATCGCAAAAATCGCCGAGGCCGAACGCTTCACGGAACAATCCATGATGCTGGCAAAGGACATCCTCCGCCGGAGCCGCGTCAACTCTTCCGGACTGCTGGAATATTCCGGGTCCGTCCTCACCGCCGAACGGCTCCGCGCCGAAATCGAAGGATTCCTCAAGTCGAAGGGATACACCGCCTCCGGGACCATCACGAGCTGCGGCGCGGATGCTTCCCAGCCTCACAACGTCGGTTCCGGTCCGCTCCGCGCCGGCGAAACCATCATCGCGGACATCTTTCCGCGCTGCGACGCCGGCGGCTACTGGGGCGACATGACCCGCACCTTCATCAAGGGGAAACCGCGCTCGGCCGTCATGGGGAAGGCGTTCCATGCCGTGCTGGAAGCCTCGAAAAAAGCGGAATCCATGCTGCGCGCGGGAGTCATTGCCTCCGAAGTCCATCAGGCTGCCTCCGACCTCATGCGGGACGCCGGATTTCCCACCGGACACAACCGCGCGGGTGTGCCGTGCGGATTTTTCCACGGGCTCGGGCACGGCGTGGGACTTGAGATTCACGAGCCGCCGCGCGTTTCGCTTTCCAATCCGAATCTGCTCGCCGCGGGGAACGTGGTCAGCAACGAGCCCGGGCTCTACAATCCGGAATGGGGCGGAATCCGTCTGGAAGACCTGGTCCTGATCGAACCGGATTCCTGCCGGAATTTCTGCAGCATGGAAAAGGATTTCGAGGTCTGATCCCGGCTCAGAGCAGGTTCTGGTGCATGACGATCCGCAGCGGAGTCCATTGTTCGAGACGTCCGAATAACGGTTCCCTGCCGCTCCCGTGCGTCCGGTAAAATTCACCCGGACGCCGGAATCCGGGAGGCTCCGTCACTCGTAACGGAGCGCCTCGATCGGGTCAAGCCGGGAAGCCTTCCATGCGGGATAGAACCCGAACAGGATTCCCACAGTGGCGGAAACCGCCACGGCCGCGATCACGGCACCCGGACTGGATTCGATCGGCCATTTGGCATAATGCTCAATCAGCAGCGATGCGCCGTGTCCGATGATGATCCCCAGAATGCCGCCCGAAACGCACAGCACCACGGATTCGATCAGGAACTGCCGGAGAATGTCCTTGGAACGGGCGCCCACGGCCATGCGGAGCCCGATTTCACGCGTGCGCTCCGTGACCGAAACCAGCATGATGTTCATGATTCCCACCCCGCCGACCACCAGCGAAATCAGCGCCACTCCCAGCAGAAGGTTCGTCATCAGGGTGGAGGTCTGGTTCAGCATGGACATGAAATCCGACGCGTTGTGGATCCGGAAGTCGTCGTCCTGTTCCGACTTCAGACGGTGCCTGTCCCGAAGCAGAGCGGAAACTTCCTTGACGGCCTGATCGACCTTGTCGGTCGAGACGGCGGAAAAGACGATCTGGTTGACCTGCGTAAACTTGTTGTAGAACAGATAATCGGTCTGAAGCGTGGAACTCTGTTCGGGGTAAAGCGCGAGCCCCGTGATGGGGAAGCGGTCGCCCGGGTCGGTGGAGACTGTGCTCTTCGTGCTGGTGGCGCTGCCGTTCTTCAGCCCGGTCACGCGCATGCGGAGCGTGGTCCAGGGAGTGAGCACCACGTCGTCCTCGTCCATGCCCATCATGTTTGCGCCCTTGGTCTTGAGGACCCCGATGACTTCGAAGGTGACGACGCCGATTCTGAGTTCGCAGCCGATCGGCGAATTCCCGCCGAAGACTTCACGGACGATTGTGGTGCCGACGACGCAGACGCGCGCATTGGAATCGACTTCCTTCTGGGTGAACAAACGGCCTTCGCCGATGCTCCAGTTGCGGATGTCAAAGTAGGCGGGGGCCACACCGTAGAGACTGGCCGGCTCCCAGTTCAGGTTGCCGTAGATGATCTGGATTCCTGTTCCGCGCACGACGGGCGAACAGACGCCCACGCTGGGGCAGTTTTCGAGGATGGCGTCGGCATCCGACGGCACCAGGGAGACCGCGGCGCCTGCACCGACCCGTGCGCCGCCCGGGCCGCCCATGCCGCCCGGCATGACCATGGCCGAGTTGGCGCCCATCCGTTCGATCGTGGCCTGAATGGAGTTCTTGGAACCGTTTCCGATCTCCATCATGGTGATGACGGCCGCGATTCCGATCACGATCCCGAGCGTTGTGAGAAGCGTGCGCGCCGGGTTTCTCGCCAGAGAAATCAGAGAGGTCCGTACGGTATTCAGAAGTTTCATGCTTCGCCCTCCTTCTTGAACGCGCCGGCTTCGACGCGGCCGTCGCTGATGTGGATCACGCGCTTCGCGTAGGCGGAGATCTCCTCCGAATGTGTGACCAGAATCACCGTGATGCCTTCGGCGTTGAGGCGGCTGAACATTTCCATGACCTCGATGCTCGTGTGGGAGTCGAGGTTGCCGGTGGGCTCGTCGGCGAAGATGACGGGGGGACGGTTGATCAGGGCGCGGGCGATCGCCACGCGCTGCTGCTGTCCGCCGGAAAGCTGGGCCGGAGTATGTCCGGCGCGGTCGCCCAGGCCGACCTGTTCCAGCGCCTTGAGTCCGCGCGAGCGACATTCCGCGGAGGAAAGCCCGGAGGCCGTATAGTTCAGCGGCATGATCACGTTTTCGAGCGCGCTGGTGCGCGGCAGCAGGTTGAAGTTCTGGAACACGAATCCGATCTTGCGGTTGCGGATCATGGCGCGGCGGTCGCCGGAGATTCGGCCGACCTCCTCGCCGTCGAGAAGATAGTCGCCCGAAGTCTGGCGGTCGAGGCAGCCCAGAATGTTCATGAGCGTGCTTTTGCCCGAGCCCGATGCGCCCATCAGCGCCACATATTCGCCGGAGCCGATGGTGAGCGAAATATTTTTGAGCACGGGGACCGTGAGTTCGCCGATGAAATAGGTCTTGCAGATGTCTTTGAGTTCGATCAGCGCCATGGGAATGCGCTCCTTCCGGAAATCATTTTGCACCCTGGGAACGTTCCTGGGCACGCTCGCGTGCGCCTGCGGAACCGCGTTTCGGGAATTTGGGCATGTTCGGCATGAAGGGGTTGGAAACGGCGTCCGCGCCGCTCTTCGCAGCCTCGGCCGCGGTCATTTTCCCGGCGCCGCTCACGATGAAGTCGCCTTCCTTGAGCTCATCCGTGACGAGTTCGATCATCTGGCCGTTGTTGAGTCCGGTCTTGACCTTGACGGGCTTCAGCAGGTTCTGTCCTGAACTTTTCACCCAGAGCACGGCTTCCCGCTTTTCCGCCGCAGGAACGGGATACGCAGGATCGCGGAACTGCTCCTCCGGCGTGAACCGGATCACGGAAGTCGGAATGCTCAGCACGTCCTTGTGTTCCGAACGGATGAATTTGACGTTTGCGGTCAGATAGGGCACCAGCTTGCGGTCAGAGTTGTCCGCGTTGACCTCCACAATGTAGGTCACCACGTTGGAAGAGAGCGTGGCGTTGAGCCGCAGACGGTAGACCACGCCCTTGAATTCGGTGTTCGGGAACGCGTCGCAGGAAAAGATTACCGGCATTCCGACCTTGATCCCGCCGATGTCGGCTTCGTTCACGGAAACCCACACCTGCATCTTGGCAAAGTCCTTGGCGACCAGGAAGATGCTGGAAGCCGTCTGGTTGGACACCATGGTCTGGCCGATGCTCACGCGGCGGTCGACCACGATTCCGTCCACCGGCGAGGCAATCACGCAGTATTCCACATTCCGCTTGTTCTTGACGAGCGAGGCCTGCGCGATGGCGAGCGAAGCCTTGGCCGTGGCGAGGGCCGCGTTGGCCTTGGCCGTGGAGGCAAGCGCGGAATTGTAGGCGGCCTGATAGGAATCGTAGTCGCTCTTCGTCATGGATTTTTCCGTGTAGAGCGTCTGGGCGCGTCCCCAGTTGTTCGTGGCAAGGAGTTCTGTCGCATGGGCGTCCTTGATTTCGGCTTCGGCCGTCAGGATGGCCGCCTTGGCCTGTTCGACCTGGGCTTCTGCCCCCTGAAGTTCGGCCTTGTAGGTCACGTCGTCGATCTGGGCGAGCACCATGCCCTGCTTCACGCGGGAGCCGAAATCGACGGTCTTGCCGTCGGCGTCGATGCCGAAGCTCATGATCTTGCCGTTGACCTGGGCGCCGACGTTCACGAGCTCCTCGGGTTCGACGGTGCCCGTGGCCGCGATCGAACGGGTGATCGTGGAGCGCACGATCTTTTCCGTCCTGAAGACGGTCTGCATCTCTTCGGAGGCAAAATGCCGGTAAAGCAGCCAGACGAGAACGACGGCCGCAACGGCGATGACGGCGATCAGGATGATCCGGAACAGTTTCTTTTTCATGATTGGGTTACCTCAGGGAATCAGATGTGTTTTAAGCGGTTCGGTCTGCGGCTGGCCGGCATATACGGCGGCGTCCAGCTGGGCCTTCGCGTTGGAGATGTTGATGACGGCCGTGGCGTAATTGTTCTGCGCCTTGATGAGAGCGCTTTCGGCTTCGTTGAGCCGCGTGACGAGCGCCGTTCCGGCCTTGTATTCGTTTTCGACGATGTTGCGGGTTTCGAGCGTCATCTGGCAGATTTCCTCGGAAAGGACGGTCTGCTGAACGTTCGAAACGTAGTTGGCATAGGCGGTGCGCACGTCGGTGATGATCCCGATCCAGCTCTGGGCGAGCGCGTAGTCGCTCTGCGCCACCGCGGCCAGCGAGGCGCGGATTTCATTCCAGTCGCTGAATCCGTTGAAGAGGTTCCAGTTCGCGGAAACTCCGTAGCTGACGGCGCCGTTTCCGGTCTGTTTGTTGGTTTTCGTGTCTCCGCCGCGGGTGATCGCCCGGTTGAACGCGTAGCCGAGCGAATAGTCCGCGGTCACGGTCGGCCCCATGGCGGACCAGGCGCCGTAGTAGGCGAACCTGGCGGCCGCAAGCGCTTCGCGGCAGCCCTTCAGGTCGGGCCGGCTGGTGAGCGCGGCGTCAAGGTAGACGGAAATATCGGGCAGGTCCTCGTATTTCGGCTTGCCGATCTTCGAAAGAGCAACGTAGTCCGGAAGGGTGCCGTCGACCAGCCCCAGATAGCCGGCCAGGACGTATTTCCCGGATTTGATGTTGTAGTCGATCTGGATCAGGGCGAGTTCGCCGTTGCGCAGCGTGATCCGGAAGTTGTAGACGTCGCTGATGAGGACCGTTCCGACCTTGTATTTGTCCTCGGCCTCCTTGAGCATCCGGCGGCTGTAGTCGATTTCGGCCTCGGCGATCTTGCGCTGGGCTTCCGCCAGGAGAATGTCGTTGTAGGCGTAGGCCACGGCCCGCAGCAGAAGACGCCGCGCGTCGTCCACGTTCGCCTGGCTCCGGTTCAGCGCGTGCTTCTTCGCGAGGACGTTCATTTCGCGCGCCAGGCAGTCGAACAGCAGAAGCTGGCCCGAAAGGGTCGGCGAATAGTTTTCGCTCTGGCTGCGGGTCTTGTCGGCGCCTTCCGTATTGGTGTAGTAAAGTCGTCCGAAGCTCTGCTGGACGCTCATGCCGGCGTTGACGGTCGGCGCATAGGAAGAATAGCTCTGATAGTAGCGTGCGCGCGCCGAATCGATCGTGAACTGGATGCTTTTGAAGTCAGGGTTGTTTTCCAGCGCGATCCGCTGGGCATCCTCGAGCGTCAGCACCTTGAGGTCCTTCGGGAGAAGGGTCTTTTCCTTTTCCTGAAGCCGCGTGTAGCTGTCCTCGGTGACGGCCACGGGCGGTTTCTCATAACTCATGCATCCGGAGCCCGCCACGGCGCATAAAGCCGGAACGAGCAGAAGATGCCGGAACAGTCTTGGTCTTTTTTCTGCGGTTGTCATGCCGTCTCTCCTTACAGAATCAAACAGATATTATACTATCGATTCCCGGAAAATCAAACAGAATTTCTGATTCCCGGGGAATTGTTTCTGCCCGATTTCTTGTACATCAAACGTACGGAAGAATGTTTTATTGTGCGGAACTCCGAAATAATTTCCGGAACTTTCCGTTTCCACGCTTCCGCTGTTGCAAACAGCGCAAAAACATGTTATATTACCGGAATACAACTCCGGAAGGAATCTGAATCATGGCGATATTTGAACTCTTCAGGGGAATGATGCCGCTCCCCGAAAACGCGGCCCAGGTCTCGGCCGTTCCCTACGATGTGGTCAACACCGCTGAAGCCGCCAAACTTGCTCAGGGCAATCCCCTTTCATTTCTCCGCGTCTCCCGCCCGGAAATCGAAATGGAGCCCGGGATCGACCTCTACAGCGACGCGGTCTATGCCAAGGCCGTTTCCAATTTCAAGCGTCTGATCCGGGACGCTCCCCTCGCCTACGATTCCGAACTCAACCTTTACGTCTATTCCCTCCGGATGGGCAGCCATGTCCAGACCGGAATCGTCGGCGGAGCCTCCGTCGACGACTACGACAACAACATCATCAAGAAGCATGAGCGCACCCGCAAGGACAAGGAAGACGACCGCGCACGCCACGTCCTGGAACTCCGCTCCCACACCGGCCCCGTGTTCCTCACCTACCGCGACAATGCCGAAATCGATGCCGTCGTGAAGGAAATCACCGCTGAAAAGCCCTATTTCCACTTTACTTCCCCCGACGGAATCGAGCACAAGCTCTGGAAGGCCGGCACGGAACGCGCCAGAAAACTTTCCCGTCTCTTCCGCGACGGAGTTCCCTGCTTCTACATTGCGGACGGACACCACCGCGCGGCCTCCGCTTCCCGCGCCAAGGCCTACTGCGCGGCGCGCAATCCCACGCACAGCGGCGCAGAGGACTACAACTATTTTCTTGCCGTTGCGTTTCCTTCGAGCCAGCTTCAGATTCTGGCCTACAACCGCGTCGTGCGCGACCTGAACGGACTTTCCGAAAAGGATTTTCTCGCAAAGGTTTCCGAAAAGTTCACCGTCAGGCCGACTGCAGATCCGATCCCCGCGAAGCCCGGGACCTTCTGCATGTATCTGAGCGGAAAATGGTCCCTGCTGACCCCGAAGTTTGATACCTCGAAGCTCGGCGTGATCGACCGCCTCGATGTCAGCATCCTTCAGAACGGCATCCTGAAGCCGCTTCTCGGAATCGACGATCCCCGCACCAGCAAGCGGATCGACTTCGTCGGCGGAATCCGCGGCACGGCCGAACTCGAAAAGCGCGTGAACAGCGGCGAATGCAAAGTCGCGTTCTCCATGTATCCCACGACTCTTCCGCAGCTCATGGACATTGCCGACGCCGGCGAGATCATGCCGCCCAAGTCCACCTGGTTCGAGCCGAAACTCCGCGACGGCCTTG
>CAZHPP010000102.1:0-9991 GCA_964534535.1 uncultured Victivallales bacterium
CAGCGGATTGCGGTGTCATAGTCTTTGCTGTCGGCGGAGGCCAGCGCCTTGAAATAGGCCTGTTCGGCCATGTAGAAATAGCATTTGGAAATCGCTTCGCGGCAGTTGGTGATCTTGCCGGAAATTCCGCTGTTGCGGAGCGCAAGGGGATCCATCCGCTCCACCGATTTTTCAAGTTCCTTGATGGCTTCAAGGTATTTGTCAATGGCCTGCTGGTAATGGCCGGCGACATATTCCTTGGCGGCTTCCCGGGCGAGACGGTCGCCGGAAACCCGATTTTGGGACGCCTGGAATTCGATTTCCTCATAATTGGCCGTGTTTCTTCCGGAAGCCGAATTGAAGAGCGAACTGTCGGCGGAAGACGCGGAGACATTTCCGCCCGCAGCGGTTTTGGCGGTCTGGCCTGCCGCCGGAACGCCGGATTGTTTCTGCTGAGCATTCAGAGTCGGGAATGTCGCGAGCAGCAGAGCGCCCATCAGGCATACGGCTCCGGTCCTGGCGATGTAAGGCATCTGCATCGTAACCTCCGGATATGAACTATGGATTGATTTCATTGTACTCACCTGTTGAAGTCGAAGAGACCGTCGTTGTTTCTGCTCTTGATCGGGACTCCGTCGTACCCCATCATGCGGGTCGTCACGAAAATCAGCAGATTGGACTTTTTCGCGTACTGCGCCTGGCTGGAGAAGAGACGCCCGATCAGCGGAACCTCGCCGATGAACGGGAACTTGTCATCGCGCTTCTGCGTATGCTCTTCCAGAATGCCGCCCAGAACGATCGTTTCACCGTCGTAGACATAAACCTGGGTGTCAAGTTCACGCACGCCGATGATCGGCATCTTCATCTTCGGGTAGTATTGCTGCTGCGCATTGGAAGCGGACACGCTGCCGATGATGATTTCATAGTCGTAGATCGTCCACCCGATCAGGTCCTTGACGGAGGGCTTCAGCGTGAGCGTGATGCGGTGCCGGTTCGCGGAAACGGTCGGCGTCACGGAGAAGGTCGTGCCGATCGGGACCGCGTCGCCGAAATCGGGGTAGGACGGCGTATATTCGTATGTGTTGTTGGCGGAAGTCACTTCCGGATCGTTCCAGCTTTCGGGGAAGTACATCTCCTGAGCCAGGGCGATCGTGGCCTGTTTGCCGTTCAGAGCAATGATCTTTGGCGCGGAAAGGATTTCGCCGCGCTCGGACTGGTCGATCGCGTTGACCGTCAGGAACACGTTGTACGCGCCGTTGGGCCCGAAGTTCGGCAGAATATTCAGGTCGCTGATCATGTTCGTGGTCTTGCTGGTGTCTGTGACGTTGAAGTCGTTGGTGCTGCCGCCGTAGTGGCGGACCAGCGCCTGGTTCACGGCGGCGTTGCCGAGTGCATACGAGTCATTGGACCCGAATCCGCTGGTGGAATTGGCATTGCCGGTCATCCAGTTGGGGTTCGTGTTGTTGTGTTCGAGCGTCCAGTCGAACCCGAGTTCCTCCATGTCGGTCACCGTGATTTCGATGATCTTGGATTCAATCAGGATCAGCGGGACAGGGACGTCGATTTCCTTCAGAATGGTTTCAATCTTCTTGAGGGCATCGGGCGTATTGGTCACCTTGAGCTTGCTGGACTGTTTGTCATAGCTGATGGAAGAGCCCTGGCCGAACTGGATTCCAAGCTGGGTAAAGTAGGAAAGCAGAGCGCCGTTGTCCGCCGCGGAATCCTGACCGGCGCCGAGAGCTCCGCCTGTGCCGATCATCGTGGCGCCGCCTTTGCCGCCGCCTTTGCTGCCGCCGCCCTTGCCGCCGCCCTTGCCGCCGCCCTTGCCGCCTTCGCCCATTTCAAAGGGATTGCCGCCTTCGGCAACCGTTTCGGCCGCCGGAGCAGCAGTTGCGCCGCCGCTGGCCTTCAGAATAATGTCATAACGTTCGGCGCTCATCTTGAAGTAGCGGTCCTCCAGGTTGTCGACATCGCTGGAACCGATGATGACGGCCCTGTCCTGAACTTTGTATTTCAGGCCGCTGTACATGCAGAGGTACCGGATGATCTTTCCCATCGGCACGTTCAGCAGCTTCATGGTGATTTCCTTGTTCTCGTCGCTGCCGGGGGAAACCACCAGGTTGATTCCTCTGCCGTCGGGGTCGCACTCCTTGCTGCGCCGGTTCAGCAGACGGACCACGCTGGAAACGCTGGCCTTGCTGAAGTCGACTTCCGGAATGATGAGGGTCTGAAGTTTTTCATACATGAGCGCGCGGTCGCTGGTCTTTTCCTCCTGAGGATTGCGGTCGTCGACGATCCGGTTGTCGCGCGGAAGGATGGACTGGTTCCATTTCCACTCGTTTTCGTTCATGCGTTCCAGAATTTCGTTGTTCCGGCGAAGCTCGGCAAAGTTGATGATCTTGCGGTAGACCTTGTTCAGAAGGGCAAGCGCCTTTTCGTTGTAGGGGTCAAGGACGAGCACCTGCTCCAGGGAGTCGCGCGATTTCTGGTAAAGCCCGTTCTTGTAGAAGACTTCACCTTCGTGGAGATACGCCGCCACGCGTTCATTTCTTTCCTTGTATTCGGGATCGACTTCGGAAAGCGCGGTCTTGTTGATGAATTCATCGGACTTGATGATTTTTTTGCACGCATCCTCCATGCCGTCGAGGCTCGTGACAGAGCCGGCCGGGAGCTGGGTCCTGGCTTCGCGGATGGTCTGCAGGGCAGTCTGAGCCAGAGCGGAAGCCTGGCGCGGATCGGAAAATGCGGAGTTGGCCGCCGCTTCATATTCCTTGCGCACCTTGCGGGTATAGAAGGCAGCCCACTTTGCATTGACTTCGGAACGGGTGCGCAGAATTTCACTGCGCTTGAACAGGATGATCGGGGAGGTCTTTTCGATGACGAGCTGGGTGCTCATGGCATTGAGTTTGGAATCGGCCTCGGCCGTCTTGGCAATGGCCTCTTTAAATTTTTCACCGGCCAGCAGAGTTCTGGACTCGGCAAGCAGCGGATCCACCGCCTTGGAAACCAGTTCGCGGCGTCTTGCGACTTCACGCTCCACAATCGGATCGAAGATGAACAGTTCACGGGAATTGAGCGTTTCCCTGCAGGCCGCGATGAAGGAATCGGCTTCCGCGGAAACCTGCGGAACGGACTCCTTGGCCTGAGAAGCCATGGCGATGGCCTCGTTGATTTCTCTGCGGGAATCTTCCGGCCTGGAAGCGGCCAGAGAAGCGCCGTGAGTATATTTGGTTCTGGCGTTGACCATCAGCTGTTTGCCCCAGTCGCTGTAAATATCGGAACGGAGCTGGGAAAACATGCTTTTCTGCCCGATCACATAATCCGACTTGGGAAAATTATCCAGAGATGCGATTGCCTGGGAACAGAGTTTGACCGCTTCTGGAAAATTGCCTTTCCCCTTCAGATCGATCGCCTGAATTTTCAACGGTTCAACGGCCTTATCGACGGCCTCATTGGCATCGGCTGGTTCCGCAGCCAGGATCGGGAATGCGCTCAGACTGACGGCCGCCAGGAATACGGCCAGCATCCGCTTTGCAGAGTCTGCAAAGGAGCGCTTCAGAGAAACCACAGCATGTTTCTTCATGGTCTTTTCAACTCCGGTATATTGTTGTGCATCATATTCAAGAAATCCTTTCATCCTTCAAAACATGTCGGGGTTCATCCGACCGTTCTGGTTCCGGCGGGACCCGGAAGGCTGACGCTGCCGCATGCCGGGATTCGGGGCGGGAACCTGCCGCATGTCCGGCTGGTCGGAATTGGCGGAACCACCATGTCCGGTCCCGGAAGAAGAGGACATGGAATTGATGGAGGGGATATCCTCCACCCGTCCCGTCTTGGCATCCTTGACCCTGGCCGTATAGGCGGCAGGATCGGCGGAAACCAGGACAAATTCATCCTCGCCGTGGAACAGGTCGCCCAGCTTGAACGTCTCGCCCACATAGCACCCGAAATCATGTTTCTGATAGGAAATGTCGCAGTAGAAGATCACGCGCTGTTTGGGATCCACGACGTCCTCTCCGATCCTGCAGCGGATCAGCTGGCCGTCGCTCAGACGCTTGACCGTCAGCTCGGAATGGTTGACCGGCAGTTCGGTCTTGGGGTCGACGCCCCAGGAAGGATGAATCGCCATGATGACGTATTTGCCGCGGTCTTCCGGGAAGCGGCCGCCGATCTTGAGATAATTGTCCGACCATCTCCCGTTGTTCCGGAGGATGCGGATCTGTATTCCCCACTTGTCGACGGGTTTGTCCCGTTCCGATTCCGGGAAATGCTGAAGAATGAAATCCAGCTTCTGGCGGACAATGTCCCGCACATAGAGCTTTTTGCTGTAGGAAGGACGGCTTTTCGCATTTTTCGGATCGGTTCCCGCAATGAATTCCTCATAGTTGGTGAAGCCGTCGCCGTCCATGTCCTCATTGGCGTCGTTATAGTTCGGATTGAGTCCCAGACGGATTTCGTCGGCATCCGGGATCCCGTCATTGTCGGTATCCTTGGCGCCGGAAGCGGCTCCGGACACATATCTCGGCTTCAGCATGGTTTCCTTGCAGAAGGGGCAGAGGACCTCTTTCTGACCGGCTTCGGGGAAGCTGCTGAGCAGAATCAGGTGGGAATAGCGCGGATGCGGGCATCTGGCCAGAGGCGGGGGCGTCATGAGATCAAGCCCCAGCTTGGTTCTGGCTTCCGAATTGGCCGTCCAGTGCCGGACGACGAACGGAGACTCCTCCGATTCGGGATCGGCATACCGGGACTCCTTGAAATTGATTTTCCTGTAATCGGCCCTGGTGCGTCTGCCGTTCTTCTGGGAAAGTTTCTCGATCGTTTCCGCCGGATTGTTCTCGCTGGAACGGAAAATGGCAATGACCTGCAGAGTGAACAGAATCACAAAGGCGCAGAGAAGAACGCCCAGGATCACTTTTTCATAATGTTTTCTGAAGAATGACACGTTCTGTTCTCCCTGTTATTTGGATTCCTGACCTTCGACCCGCTTCAGTTCATCCCCGACAAAGATCACGCAGTCGACTTTCATCACGGCGGAAGCATTGCGGGAAATCCCCGCGACCGGAGCCCCGTAGCCGCTGTTGTCCTTTCCCGTTCCGGAACCGGACTGTCTTTCCGGAGCATAGCCGGGATTGACATTCCCCGGCATGCGTTCAGCATAATTATTCTGCGAATTCATTCCGGCCCCCTCATTGCCGCTTTTCGGCGAAGAATAGGCGGAAAGGTCCTCCGCATTCGGACGCGTCAGGATGATGTCCCTGACAATGAAAATCACGTTGTTCCTGTAGGCATCGTTCAGGCGGTTGACGAAATCCCGCAGGGAACTGACCGTCCCGATGACGGTGAATTCGTAGGAATGAATCTGGAAATTCCCTTCCATTCTCCCGGCCAGAGGGGTGGTCCGGTCGATCCTCACCAGAGAGTCGACCTTTGATTCCTTCATCAGGAGGAAGAGATTCGTCAGGATATCGATCTGGCGGAAGGCCAGCGGAACACGCTGAATTCCAGGAGGATTGTTCTCGTCATAGAACGTAAACTTCGCCACGTCCTCCAGAGAAAGCGCTCCGGGAATGATCTTCCGTCCGAGCATCTTGGAATGGATCGACTTGATGATGTTCTTGTAGTGGGGGACGCCTGCGGCCGTACGGGGGAGCCCCAGCGCGTTCAGGAGATATTCATGGATGTTGGCGGAATCGACAGGTTCCAGCATCTTCTTATCAATGGAGACACGGAATTCATCGAGGGCGTCCTGCACTTTTTTGCGGTCGGCCGTTTCTTCTGGCGTCAATGCCGCCGCAGCCGGAGCGGAATCGGATTTGACTTCCGGTTCAGGAGCTGGGGCAGGCTGATTTTTCTTTTTTCCCTTGGAATTTTTGGCAGGCGCATGGGCGACAGTCTTCGATCTGGATTTGGGAATCTCCACATCGTCGGAATCGTTTTTCGGATGAATGTAGTACCGCTTCAGGAATCCCTGAAGAAGCACTTCGTCGCGGCTGTTGTCCAGCCCGGCCTTGGCGGCCTCGCCGGGAGCGGCGGGGCGGTCCGGCAGGGAGTTGTAGTATTCCGTGAAATCGCTGACGATTGCGAACTCGGCCGTGTCGATGAGCTCCTTCATCCTGGCCTCCAGCGTTTCGACGAGTTTCTTGTCATTCTTTTCTTTGGCGGCCTTCCAGGCCCGGTCAAGCTGACGGTATTCCGGAGAAAGGCGGACGGTCGTTCTGGCAAAGCGGATCAGGTCCTTCTGATAGAATTTGCCGAACATCTTCTGGACGGAAAGGAGTTTGTCCACAAGGACAGCGCGGTCGTCCTCGATGCTTTTGATGTTTTCCTTGAGGGGGGACGGATTGCTTTTTTCCGCGGTTTCGATCTTCTTGATGTTTTCCTTGAGCTGCTGCTGTTCGCTGTCCATGCTGGCATACATGGTGACGTCAAAAATGATCATGACGGCCGAGATGATGAACGTCAGGGCAAAAGCCGCCACAAGCAGAACATTCCGTTTGATAAAGTCCATCGCTCGGCACTCCTATTTCTTGATGGGGGTTTTCAGTTTTGCTTCAATCTGGAACGATGAAATATTGGACCCCACCTGAGCCTGTTTGAAATTCCGTCCCATCCGGTCCTCGTCGGTCATGGTGAACGTCTCAAAAAGGCCGGTTTTGGAAAGTCCCTTCTTGAATTCGTCATAGATTTCGGGAGCCTGCCGCTCCGTGTTGAACGTAATGATGTTGCCTTTGAAGACCAGCCAGGGATAATCGACCGGGCCGACACGCTTTTTCGTATCTTCGCGTCCGCTTGAGCCGCCCATGCCGCCTCCCATCGGGAATCCGCCGGAAAAGATGTCATCCGGTCCGCCCTGCATGCCGCCGCGGGAGCCGCTGTCATCTGCGCGCTTGGAAGTGTCGACGCTCAGGGACAGAGAGATGCTCGTGAACCAGATTTCCGGGGGCGTTGCCTTCTGGATCTTGTTGACGATGTCCGGCCAGAGCGTGCGGGCCTGAAGCATGGCCAGCGCGGCGGAGTAGTCGCCTTCCACCGATTTGAGCGAACCGTATGCGGCCTTGACCTTGTTTGCCATGTCCGTGGTCTGCTTGGCGATCGTGGCGGAACGCGTGCAGAGCTGATGCGCCGTGTCCCACTGCTTGTAGAAGCTCCAGAAAATCACGCTCAGGCAGAACAGCAGGGCCACGCAGGAAGCGTAAAAATACGGAGATTTCCCGCGGATTTCCTTCTGCTTCTTGCGTTTTTCCGGCAGAAGCGCGATCTCGATCGGGCACTTGACCACGTTGCGCATGGCCAGTCCGACCGTTTCCGAAAACAGATGCGCCACCAGCGCAAGATTGTCGCGGTCGACCCCCGGCGCGATGGAAATCACCTGGAAGGGGTTGAAGTATTCCACGGGGATGCGGAGCTTTTCCGAGAAGAAGTTGGGGGTGTAGTTCATCACGGAGCTGCCGCCGGTCAGGTAGAGTTTTTCGGGCTTGCGTCCGTGCGACGCACGGTAGACGTTGATCGTGCGGATGATTTCCCCGTTCAGACGGGTCATCACGTTTCGGACGATCTTGGAGATAGTGGCCGCAACCTCGGAATCAGGTTCCTCATACGCGCCGCCGAGCCCTACGAATCCGTGCTTGCGCTTGAGCTCTTCGGCATCGTTGAAGGAAATGTTGAATTCCTTGGCGATCTGCTGGGTCACCGTATGCCCGGCGGTCAGGAAGGTCCTCACAAAGAACCGTTCGCCGTCGATGAAAATCAGAGTGGAGGAGCGTCCGCCGATATTCAGCACCATTTCGCACTGGGCCGTGCCGATTCCGTTGAAATGCGCCGCATTGTAGCACGCCGTGGAGGCGATTTCAATCAGGTTCACATGCTTTCCGATTTTTTCGAATTCGACGATTGTGTTCTCGACGTCCTCGTTCTTGAGGATGACGAACATGGCCTCGACCTGGGAGGGATCGTCCTCGGACGGCGCGATTCTCTGCGAATCGAACACAATTTCATCCGCATCGAACGGGATGTTCTGCTTGGCCTCGAATTCGAGCAGCTGCTGGATCTTGACGGGATCATCCGTAATGGCGGAAACCTTCACGAAGCGCACAAAAGCGGTCTGGCCGGAAATGGTCAGATTGACGTTGCGGGCGTGGAATCCCTCTTCTGCAATCAGGGTGCGGATCAGTTCGAAAATGGCGTTCTTGAATTCCGGATCGTCCGTTGACATGTCTCCGAGAGTGTTTTCCCGAAAAGCATATTTTTCCAGGACGACCGTGCCCTTCTGCGGATACGAAAACTCGGCGGCCTTAATGCTGTCTCCGCCGATGTCGATACAAAGGATTCGCTCCGAACTGTTCGCCATTATTTGTTTCCTTCCATCATGCTTTTCGGTAAATCGAAGTTGTCCGCATCCAGCCACTGCCAGGGAGATTTGTCTTTGGGAAGGACGGCATTCCGGAGGATCATGCCCTGCGGCTCCTTTGCATAGAACGGAGCGAACTCCGAACGCACTGTTTCATAGGAAACGCCCTGAACCCTGGAAAATCCCATGCCGAGCACCTGCGTTCCGCTGCGGAGCACCGCCGCGCAATAAACCTGGGACTGTGCGGCCTTCGCGCTGAATTTCGAAATGGTTGTATAATTGCGGAAATAATATGGCGGGACCACGAACAGCACATGATGCGTCCGCCCGTCCTGAGGCACTTTCCACAGTTCCTGTTTCCCCTCAAGAAGAATCGGGCCGGTGGAGTTTTTCACATAATTCGCCGGGACCAGCACGCTCGCCGTCACGTTGAAATCTTCCAGAAAGGCTTCATCACGGTTCTGGCGGGGCATGTAGGAGACAAGAATCTGAAGCCATTTTGCCGGATGCCCGAACGACTGCTGGGGAAAATTCGGATAGCCGCGTCCGCCTTCATACCGCGGAGCATCGACAAAATCGGCCCTGACGCTGATCGAGGAGGCAGGAATTTCCGCCGTCTGAGCATACGCCGCGGAAACGGCGATCCCCAGCAGCACTGCCAGAATGTTTTTCCCGAACATTTTTCCTCTCCTCTTGAGACCCGACTCTGAAGAATACTGAAGCAACTTATATTGCCATTCCGTATTTTTCAAGCCGCAATCAGCAGAAATTTCATCTTGGCGGCCGAAAAACGGCGATTATTTCTTCCCTGAAGGCACGCCGGCAGGGGCAGGAACTGCCGCAGACTTGGCAGCCGGGGCCGCAGGCTTGGCAGCCGGGACCGCAGGCTTGGCAGCGGCGGAATTCAGCACGGAGCTTTCCGCAGCGGCGCTCCGGGCCGTCCCCTTGTGTCCGGTCACGGCCGCAAGTCCGAGCGTCACCAGGAAGAAAACAGCGATCAGGACGACCGTCAGCTTGGAAAGGTGCCCCATCGTCTGCGCACCGAACACGCTTTCGCCCATGCCGCCGAACGCGGAACCGAATCCGCCGCCCTTCGAGGGCTGGACAAGCACCAGACAGATCAGAAGAATCGCAACGATCACTGCCAGCGTATAAAGCAGAACACTCAGAATTGCCATAAGACTTTACGACCTTTCGTTATTTTTTGACCGCCGGGACAAAAAGAGTCTCTTCCGGCCGTATGCGCGGAAAAGACAATATGTCCCATGTTCAACAGTTCCAATCGGTAAAATAATATGCGGTGGAGTGTTTTTCAACCTTCCACCGCAAAAAAAACAGTTCTTTTTTGTGATTTTCCGCTTTTCACGGCGGAAAACCGCGAAAAATCAGAGCGTATTGGCAATCAGGGCCGTGAAAGTCTCGGATTTCAGAGCCGCTCCGCCGATCAGTCCGCCGTCAATGTCGGGCTGCGCCGTGAGCGCCTTCGAGTTGCTGTCCTTCATGCTGCCGCCGTACTGGATTCTGGCGGCTCCGGCCGTCTTCGCTCCGAACATCGCCTTGACGACGCCGCGGATGAACCTGTGCGTCTCCTCGGCCATTTCCGGCGTGGCGGTCTTGCCCGTGCCGATCGCCCAGACGGGCTCGTACGCGATCGTGATCTTCGCC
>CAZHPP010000103.1:0-9979 GCA_964534535.1 uncultured Victivallales bacterium
GCCTTTGCGTTCCTGCCTCCGGTCGTCTGCCAGGTCGGAACGGAAAAGATCACCAAGGCCGATTTCATTTCGAAGATTCAGTCCATCCTTGACGCCGACAAGATTCCCGTTGCGGATTTCCTGCAGAAGATGCCGCCCGAGACTCTCAAGCAGCAGGCCGGTCTGATTGCCGGCGGCATGGCCGACATGATTCTTGCTCAGAACATTCTGAAGAAGGCGGGGATCACTCCTTCCCAGAAGCTGGCCGCGGAAAAGCTGAAAGCGGAACTGGCCAGACTCCCTGCCGAACAGAAGGCCCAGTTCGACGCCATGCTCAAGATGAGCAACAAGACGCAGGACGCCTTCATTGCCGAAAGCACCAAGGCTCCCGAAAATCAGCTCCGGATCGCATTCCAGAGCTGGCTTGAATCCCAGAAGAAGAACATCAAGGTCTCCGATGCCGAAGCCAAAGCCGTGTTCGACAAGAACAAAGGCATGGGCGACGCCGTCAACGCGGCCCATATCCTGATCATTCCGGAGGAATCCGACAAGGACGGCAAGCTTGCCATGGCCAAGGCCGAAGCGATCCTCGCCAAGATCAAGAAGGGCGAAAAGTTCGCCGATCTTGCCAAGGCGGAATCCAAGTGCCCGTCAAAAGAGAAGGGCGGCGAGCTGGGCGAATGTGTCCGCGGCACGCTCGTTCCGGAATTCTTCGATGCGGCGTTCAGCCTGAAGCCGGGCGAAGTTTCCAAGGTCGTCAAGACCGCCTACGGCTACCATATCATCCGTCTGAACTCCAAGACGAACGGCACCTTTGAAAAGGTCAAACCGCAGATTGCGGAACGCCTCACCGAGGAGAAGTTCCACAAGTTCATTCTGGACGCCATCGAGCTCCAGAAAAAAGCGACTCCCGTCACGATCACCAAGTTCTGATCTGTTTTTTCATGGCGTTCCGGAACTGTTTCCGGAACGCCTTTTCTTTCCATGCCTGAATTGCGAAATCTGATTTTTGCCGTTCTGCTGGCGGCCGCCGTTCCCGGAATGTGCGCCTCCGGCGCGCAATGGGAAAAACTTCTGCCGTTCGTTCCCGCCGATGCGGCGGAAATCGACGGACGCAGGATTCCGAAGGCCGAATTCTTCGCCTTCCTGAATTCCATGAATCTCGACCCGAAGCAGTATGAAGACCTTCCGGAAGGCAGGCTCAAAGGGTTTGCCGCCGGAATGATTGCCGTCTTCACCGATGCCGAACTCCTCACGCGGATCGCGGAAAAGAATGGCTTCCTGCCCTCCCCGCAGCTGGCGCGGGAACGTCTGGACTCCGTGCTTGCCGCCATGTCTCCGGAAAAGAAGAACGCCTTTGCGGAAATGCTCGCGAAACGCGGACTTTCCCTGGAGAAATATCAGGATGCCCTTTCCCGCGACCCGTATTTTCAGAAAGCCGCGGCACGGGAAAAATGGATTCGGACCGCCGTCCAGCCGTCCCTCAGGATCACCGATTCCGAGATCCGCACATTTTATGACAGCTATTCCGGTTTTTTCAAGGTTCCGGAGCGCGTTTCCGTACGTCAGATCCGGATTCCGTTCGGGAAAAAGCCGGAGATTTCCCGCCGGCACGCCGCGGAACTCCTTTCCAGACTGAAAAAAGGCGCCGACTTTGATGCCGCCGCGGCAAAGGAATCCGGCGGTTCCGCCTCAGCCGAGGAAGTGATTCCGCGCGGAAAATACGGGCGCGAATTCGATTCCGCCGTCTTCCGTCTGGAACCGGGAACCTGTTCCGGCGTTTTCCGCATGCCGGACGGCTGGAGAATCGCCCGGGTGATCCGGAAGAGCCCGGAAGAGACCGCTCCGTTCGAGGAAGTCAGGGAAAAGATCCGTTCGACTCTTCTGCAGCGCAGCACGGACCGGGCCGTCAATGCCCTGCTGGAGAAGGAAAAGACTCTCCGCAAGGTCAGGGCCGCCGGGTTCTGAACCGTGTTCAGATCGACGGACGGAACACGGCGCTCCCGTGCGCAAAGTCAAAGCCGTCCAGCAGCAGATAGATGATGTCGCCCGGACGCGGCGGACGCTTGGTGCGGACTCCCGGAAATTTCGCCGGGACGAATCCGCGGATGCCGTATTCCGGAACATCGCACACGATCCCGCCTCCGCTGTTCTTCACGACCACGCCTTCGAACAGATGCCCGTTCTCGTCCAGCCCCAGCTGCTTCATGTAGTGGAGCTTCAGACGGTCGCACGCGGCGAAATAGGCGTTGTCGTTGCGGAGTTCGAGCTTCACGAGCGTGCCGGCGATGGTTTCGGCGATTTTTTTGGAACGCATCCGCTCCTTCCGGTCGTACGCCAGCAGCTGCTGGTGCGTGAAGAGGTCCGAATAGCGGCGGATCGGGCTGGTGAAATGCGAATAGCGCGTCTTGCCGAGCCCGTAGTGGAGGGAAGGCTCCTGCGAATACACGGCGCGGGCCATGGTCCGCAGAAACGTGTTTGTGATGACGCCCTTCATGTGGTTGTCCGGGAGAGCCGAAAGGAAATGGCGCACGTTCTCGCGGTTGGAAAGATCGCCGGGGCTCCGCTTGAGAATTTCCTCCGCGAACGATTCGAATTCGGCGAGTTTGGCCGGATCGGGTTCGTCGTGAATCCGGAAGAGTCCGGGAATCCCTTTGGTGATCAGTTCGTTTGCGGCGGCGGAATTGGCGGCCAGCATAAACTCCTCGATGATGCTTTCGCTGGGAGTCTGGGAACGCGTTTCCATGCCGAGAATTTCAAAGGTGTCAGGATTGCACTGGATGCGGGTTTCCGGGGAATCAATCTCCAGGAAGCCTTCGGTCTTTGCGCGGTACTGCCGCATCCTGAAGGCGGCTTTGGAAAGGAGTTCCACGCCGGCGGTCAGGGAAGAATCCCACGATTCCGGAGTCTTTCCGTCCAGGAACGACTGGACTTCGCCGTAATTCAGCCGATGGTCCACCCGGATCAGCGAATGGAACCGGCGATAGGAAACAACCTTGCCGGTGCGCTTGTTCACATGCAGTTCGAACGTATGCGCAAAGGAGCCCGCATCCTGACGGAGGCTGATCTTTTCGGTGAGGGCTTTCGGAAGCATCGGCCGGAACATGGCGGGAATGTAGGAGGAAAATCCGCGTACAGAGGCGGTCTTGTCGAAGCGGGAACCGGGACGGATCCAGGCCGCGACGTCGGCAATGTGCACGCCGACGATCCATTCCTTCGGAGAATCCTCCACGGAAACGGCGTCGTCGAAATCCTTGGCGTCGGCAGGGTCGATCGTGACGGTGAATACGCTCCGGCGGTCTTCGCGCGGGACGGGAACGGGCGCAAGGCGCAAGGCAGCGGCATTGTCGGAATCGGAATAGGGTTCGGGCATGTCATACTCGCGGGAAACGGCTTCAAGGTCGCCTTTGACTGTGGCGGCCTTCCCGATTCTGGATTCGACCTGGCCGCGGAGGCGTTCTGTGTTCTTGGAGCCGGAATCCAGGAGCCGCACCTGGACCCAGTCGCCGCGCTGGGCGCCCTTGACTCCGCCGCTCACCTTGAGCTCGTGCGGAAGGGTCTTGTCGAGCGGAGAAACGGTATACGGGTTCAGAACTTCGCAGACGACCAGGGCGCGTCCGCGCTGCAGCACGGATTCGACCTTTCCGCTGGGGCCGCGGGGATCGCCGGAATCGGTGATTTCGGCCTCGACGGTGTCGCCGTCAATGGCGTTTCCGACGAAGCGGGCGGGGATGAAGACCTCCTTGCCGTCCTCCGTGTTGACGAACCCGAATCCCGCCTGGGCGGAGGAAAACACGCCCTTGACAAGGACTTTGTTCCTGCGTTCGCGGACCATCTTGCGTTCGAGCCGTCTTTTGCGTTTACCCATGGTTGTTTTCCTCAATGAGGGTTTTGAGCAGGAGTGCGACGGCATGGGCGAAGCACCGATGGCCTTCGGGCGAAAGATGAACGCCGTCGCAGTGCCGGATGTATTTTTCAGGATCGGACTTCAGGAGATCATACAGGTCGAGGACCGGCCACTGACGTTTGCGGAGGAACGCGCGGAACTTTTCCCGTTCCGGCTCTTCGGCGCGGTCCAGGCTGCCGCCGAACTGCGAAAGATATTCGCGGAACGCCGGATGCGTGGTCCAAAAATGATATTTGTCGATGATGGGTCCGCCTACGATCCCGACGGGCTTCGTCTTCAGCGGCAGACGCATGGAGAAATTTTCCATGAGCCGCTCGAATTCGCCGGGTTTCAGGACCCGCTCCGGCCGCATGAAGTCGTCGTTGTTGAAACCGAACATCACGAGCGCATAATCGGGGTTGTACGGCAGGAAGTCGCGGTTGAAGCGGGCCATGATCTCGCGGGAGGATTCGCCGCCGACCGCGCCGTTGATGACGGAAAAAGCCGTATCGGGGAACATGGCTTCGAGTTCGGAGCGCAGAAGGGCGAACCAGCGGTCCGCGGGGTTTTCGACTCCCAGCACGCCCTCCATGATGGAGGAGCCCCAGAGTTCAATGACAATGTTTTTCATTCAGTCTTCCTCTTCATAAACGGGAAGGACGATCGTGAAGAGCGCGCCGCCGGATTGCGCGCGCTCGTACTGGACCCAGCCGCCGTGTTCGATCGCGGCGCCGTAGGACATGGCCAGGCCCATTCCGGTCCCCTTTCCTGTTGGTTTTGTGGTGAAGAACGGCTCAAAGATCTTTTCGATGATGGAAGGATCCACGCCCGGTCCGGAATCCAGGATGGAGACTCCGCAGAGTCCGTGCTTGGCCGTTTCGGGCTGGTCGGAGGGCTTGACCGGCCTGATTCCGAGAAAATCGAGCGTGCCGGCGCGGATGACGAGATGCTTGTTTTCCGGCAGGTTCTTTTCCATGGCGTCGGCCGCGTTGGACATGAGGTTGAGCAGGGCCTGCTGGAGCTGGGTCTGGTCGCCTTCGATCCGCAGGGGCTGCTTCTGGATCTCGACG
Organism: uncultured Victivallales bacterium; assembly: GCA_964534535.1. GTDB lineage: Bacteria > Verrucomicrobiota > Lentisphaeria > Victivallales > UBA1829 > CAZHPP01. Next base: position 4,936 of record CAZHPP010000103.1, read on the forward strand.
TCGAGCCGGATGCCGGTCTTCTGCTCGGGAGTGAAGAGTCCGACGGAATCGTTCACGAGCTTTTCAAGCTCGATGACCATGCTCTGGCGGCGGCCCTTGCGCGCATAGCCGAGCAGCTGGCTCGTGAGCTTTCCGGCCTGCTCGGCGATCCGGTCGATCTTCCTGAGGTGGACCATGCATTCATCGGGGACCTTCCCCATATAGATGAGGTCGAGATGGCCGTGGATGGCGTAAAGGTGGTTGTTGAAGTCGTGGGCGATTCCTCCGGCAAGACGGCCGATGGCCTCCAGCCGCTGGCGGTGGGCAAACTCGGCGCGGAAGTTTTCCCGCTCCTCGGCCAGACGCTCGCGCTCGGTGATGTCACGTCCGATGAAGACGAAGGCGGGCGTTCCGCCGACGGAGATCCTGTTTGCGACGAGCTCCATGGTGGTCTGCTTTCCGGGCAGCTTGATGTGCATGGTGACGCCCGCGGCGCCGCAGGCATTGATCACGTCGGAGGAGAAATCGGCTCCGGTGAGCCTGCTGAATGGACACCCGATCATGTCGGAAATATTTTTGATGGAAAAGACCTTGAGCGCAGCCTTGTTGGCATCGGCCACGATTCCTTCGGAGTCTGTGACGAGGATCATGTCCCCGGCATTCTGGACGATGGTGCGGTAGCGCTGTTCGGATTCGCGGAGATTCTGTTCCAGGAGCTTTGCTCTTCCGTAGCCGCCGACGAAGGCCAGCAGGATGTCGACCGCGCTCCGGGAATCGCCGGGCAGCTCGCTGCGGAGTCTGGAAAGATACATGGCCGTGATCACCGAAACCCAGCAGGTCATGAGCACGCGCGGGAAGAACCGGTCGGAGAACGCCGAAAGCATCTGGGATTCGCCCCAGTAGAACACGCAGAGGAAGACGATCAGGTCGAGAAACTGTCCGAACAGCAGGGCCGCGGTCACGGAAACGATGAGGCGGCATCCGTAATTCCTGAGTTTCTGGAAAACCATCGGGATGGCGAACATGTTGAAGGTGAGGGCGATCGTGGAACAGGCCATGTTTTTATCCGTGGCGCGCAGAAGGTTGGAAAGCAGGTCGGCGAGGACTCCCTGCGAAATGGAATACCCTCTCCATTCGCACTGGACGATCACGGCCGACCGGAGATAGGTGAACATGCCGAATCCGGCCATTGCCGCGAGAATGAGCCGCTGCGCGGCCAGCGTGCCGTCGACGGCATAGACCACGAGCACGATTGCCAGACAGGGGACCGTGACGGCCAGCCCCGCCACGTTCACGTCCATGCCGGCCTTGGTGAGATTCAGCGTGAGCCCGGCGGCCGCGATCAGGTGTCCGAACACGATCAGCACGCCGAGCGTCAGAAGAAGGGCGGCCGATCCGAGAAACCGCTTCGCGCCGTGAAGGATCAGCATGGCGGCCAGGACAAAGGTGGCCTCCAGCCACAGGAGCCCGCCGGAAAAGAACAGTTCGCTGTCCGGAAAAAGATTCATTGTCCGCGCTGCGCCTTGAGCGTCTCCCTGATGATCGTCGCGCGCGCCGCATCCCGTTCCTCCGCGCTGAGCTCGCGCTGTTCATGGAGCATGAGGTGCGAGGGCTGGACGATCAGGAAGAGCTCGTTGACGGTGTGGATCCGGACGGAGGAGAACATGCCCATGTCCACGCCGAGCCGGAGGGCGGAAAGCGAATTCAGGGCCTCGTCCGAGGAGATCATGTAGCCGTGGCGGAGGATGCCGTAGGCGCGGCCCACATGGTTCAGCAGGAAGCTCTGGTTCCGGTTCAGGAGCATTTCGCGCGCCTTCTTTTCATGGATGATGATCTGTTCGATGATGGAGGCGAGGCGGTCGAGGATCTGCTGTTCGCTTTCGCCGAGCGTGCTCTGGTTGGAAATCTGGAAGAGGTTTCCGAGGTTGCCGCCGGTCTCGCCGAAAAATCCGCGCACGGCCAGCCCCAGTTTGCCGATCCCCTGCTGGACGGCGTTCAGCTGTCCGGAAAGCACAAGTCCCGGCAGATGCAGCATCACGGAGGCCTTCATGCCCGTGCCGAGATTGGAAGGACAGGAGGTGAGAAACCCGAGTTTCTCGTCAAAGGCATAGGAAATGCGCGTGGCAAGGACATCATCGAAGGCGTTGATGCGTTCCAGGACGCCCTTGAGCTGAAGCCCGGGGCTGAGCGCCTGGATTCGGAGGTGGTCCTCCTCGTTGACCATGACGGCAAGCGATTCGTCCGCGGCGGCCACGAGGGCGGATTCGGCTCCTGCCTTCATGAAGTCGCGGCTGATGAGTCTGCGCTCCAGGAGGAAGCGGCGGTCGGTCTCGTTGAGGTCCACGGGATTGAAAAGCATCGGACTGACGATCGAATCGCTGGAGTCGATGGCGGAAAGGGCGAGTTCCCGGACCTGCCGGAGCATCTCAGCATTCCCCGCGACGGGAAACGGAAACCCGGCAATGTTCCGGGCAAACCGGATGCGCGTGCTGACCACGATGTCGTCGTCCGGACCGCTGTCCGCCAGCCAGCTGACGGGATGCTTGAGGAGCTCGAGCATCTTACTTTCCATCGGGCATGTCCTCCAGCCGGCCGCGGAGTTCGGCGATGCGGTCGCGGAGGCGGGCCGCCTCCTCGTAGCGTTCCTCCCTGACGCACAGCTCCAGCTCCTGCTGGAAGCGGTTGATGTCGAGCCGGATCATGGACTTTGTCGTCTTGGGCTTCTGACGGCCGGCCGTGTTCTTCGGGGGGACTTTTCCCACGTGAATCACGCCGCGGTGCATCTGCGCGATCGCATCCGAAAGCACTTCTGCGAACGCCTTGTAGCAGTCGGCGCATCCGAGCCTTCCGGTCTTGATGAAGCTGGCATAATCCCAGCCGCAGGCCGGACAGAACAGTTTTTCATATTTTCCCTGCTGTCCGGCAGGGACGGCGGGAGGGACCGGGAGCGACGGCTGTTCGGGCTCGCCGTTCTGGTCGAACTGACTGGAAATGTGATACAGCAGTTCGGCCAGGTTGAACGACTGGAACGTGGAATCCTCGCGCGCCTTCTTTTCAGCGCACTCCTGGCAGAGATTCAGGACTTTTCTCTGGGTTCCCGTGATTTCCTGAATATGGATGACGGCGGGATTTTTTCCGCAAATATCGCAAAGCATGATCGGCTTCCTTTCATTGCCTGCCCCGGCGCGGAAACAGCAGGGTCATTTCCCGTGCGGAGCCGTCGGCAGAGGAGCTTTCCCCGGAGCAGGTTTTGCCGGGGGAATCGGCTTTGCCGGAGCCGGAGCCGGGACCGGCGCCGCGGCCGCATGACGTTTGTCCTCCGGAATTTCCTCGCGGACGAACCGGACTTCCGTAATTTCGCCGGCCGGGCTGCGCACGATCTCAAAGTTTCCGGTCGTCGTCTCGCCCGTCCATTTGCGGGGACCGCCCATCGCGGGCGCCTTGCCCGTCTTGGAAAGATCGTCCTTGCCGTACTTGTTCATGAGCCCGTTCACAACGGAAGCGGATTCCCCCTTGGCATAAACGGTTGTGACGCGGAAGAAGCGGCCGTTCTTATATTCGGCGCGGATGGAGGCGATCTGCCGGTCGGACGTCGTGATCAGGTCCGAGCCGTCCGCCTGATGCTGAATTCCGATCCGTTCATGCTGGAGAAGGAACCTGACTTCCGCAGGAGAAAATCCCCAGAAGATGGTATTCGAATATCCCGGCTCCATGTCGATTCCGCCGTGTTTCGCCGCATTCTCTCGGGCCAGACGGACCTTGTTCATGACCTGCTTCTCATCTACGGCGGCCTCGCTCTGGGCGGCCGGATTGACTGCCGGCGGACGCCATGTCTTCAGATGCTCGCGGATCAGGCTGTCCACATATTCTCTGGCGGAAACCCAGCTGTTTCCGGTCAGAAGATACCCCAGCTCCACGTTGTGCTCGCGCTGTTCCGTAAGAAGGCTGTTGAGGCTCGACGTGAATTCGCGCGTACGCTCCGTTTTGTATTTGGAAAGACGATCGTTCAGGAACTCCTCCCTGCGGAGCTTGGAATATTTCGCATCGATATGAACCTTGTCCGATTCCACCAGGTCGATGAAGGCGATCTGGCCGAGTCCCACATAAATCGTGGGGTACTGATACGAATAATATTTTCCGGAAGTTTCACAGACCTTGTTCCCGCGGTAATAGCGCAGGGTGATCTTGGACCCCGGCGAATAAAGGCGGAATTTCTCCTTGGCCTGGGCGGTCAGTTCCTTTTCCAGGGCGGCGGGCTCCTTCGGATATTTCCGGATCAAGGCCTTGGCGGCAAGCGCGCGGAACTCTTCCCCTGTCCGAAGATCGGGTTTCTGATCCGGAACAAGCACAAGTCCCTCGTCCGCAATGCGTTTGCTGATTTCTTTCAGGATCTGCGGGTCGCGCAGGTCCTTGTTGTAGTCCTTGTAATGGGTGATCAGACGGTCAAGGAAATGCTTCCTGGCATTCAACGTGCGGAACGCGGTGGGCGAATTCGGCTCCTCGTATCTGATCGATTGCAGATTCTTCTGTTCAAGTTCCTCTTTGGTCAGGGGACGCTCCCGCGTATTCCTGCCGTCCGGATTCATCATGTCGGAATCCATGGTCCGGTTCATGCCGGGATTCATGTTCCGGTTCATGCCGGGATCGTAGGGGGGATTCATCGCACGGGGCTGACCCGCGGCGGAAAAGGTAAATGCAGCCAGTGCAGCCAAAAGTTCCATTCCGGAAAGTTTCATGTTGTCCCTCTCGACTTGATTTGAGCGTCTTTTTCACATTCTCTGAAGTATTATAATCCGCTTCCGATGGTTTTTCAATCGGAAAAGCCGTGTTTTTGCGGAATTTTTCCAATCCGCTTCAAGATAAGCTGAACCGGGCCTGCTCCTCCGGACCTCCGCCGTTTGAAATTCCCGCATTCCCCGCTATCTTACCGCCATGGCATACGAACAATACAGAAAAATCATCCATATCGACATGGACGCCTTCTTCGCATCGGTGGAAATGCGGGACAATCCCGCCCTGCGGGGCAGGCCCGTCATCGTGGGCGGACTCCCCGGCACCCGGAGCG
>CAZHPP010000104.1:0-9974 GCA_964534535.1 uncultured Victivallales bacterium
CTTCCGGGTCGTACCCGAATAAAGTGGCACTCCGGTGGAATCCGCTCAAGATATGAAAGGCTCAGAAAATATCATGAATCTCAGATTATCCGATTATTCTCCCGCTCCGTTCTGGTTCTTGAACCACAGGCTCGAGGAACCGGAACTCGCGCGTCAGCTCGACCTCATGAAACAGCAGGGAGTCACCGCTTTCTTCATGCACCCGCGCGCAGGTCTCGAAACCCCTTACGGCTCCGACGACTTCTTCTCAAAAATCCGCTTCATCGTCGCAGAGGCGGAAAAACGCGGCATGAAGGCCTGGCTCTATGACGAAGACCCGTTCCCTTCCGGCGCCGCCGGCGGACGCATCACAATCGAACACCCGGAGTTCCGTGCAAGAGGACTCCAATTCCGTGAATCCGATTCCGGCGAAGTCAGATTCGGGGAGGAAACGTTCATCGAAGCCGTCGCCGTGAAACGCTCGAAATCCGGCGTGGAAACATCCGTGCGCGACGTTTCAAAAGACGTCGGAATCCTCCGCGAAACATTCATTTCGACTCCGTGGAAGAATCCGTATTACATTCAGCTCGCAGGTAAAACCGTCTACAACCATCGCCGCGCCGAAACCTTCTATCCCGGCATGATCATCCGCACCGCGCTCAGACCCGGCGAAAAACTCCTCCTCATCACCGCAAAGGCCGTAACCGACACCAAGTACCGCTGGCTCCCGGACAACATGAATCCCGAATGCGCAAAGGAATTCATCCGCCTCACCCACGAAAAATATTTTGAGTACCTCGACGGCAAATGCGGCAAAACCGTGCCGGGAATCTTCACCGACGAAACCGCCGCCGGCGGCGCCATCCCATGGACTCCCGAAATCGGGAAAGTCTACAAGAAACGCTTCGGCGAAAAACTCCGCTGGCACGAACTGTTCACCGGTTCGTCCGAAAAAGCCAGGAAGACACGCCTCAACTACTGGACGACCGTCCAGGACATGTTCATCAGAGCCTTCTTCAAACCGGTCAACGACTGGTGCAAGTCCCATCAGCTGCTTCTGTGCGGACACGGCATCGGAGAGGAAGACCCGCTTTCGACATCCAACGGCATGAGCATCTACCAGCTTCAGAAATACGTAGGAATCCCCGGATTCGACCACATCACGCCGAACATTCCGGACGGACGCTCCTTCACTTCGCTGAATCTCGGAGGGAAACTCGTTTCCTCCGCCGCCGAACAGAACGGAAAACGCCGTGTGATGAGCGAATGCTTCGGATGCAATCCGTACAATTTCGGACCCGACGGCATGCGCCGCAACTTCAACTGGCTCGCCAGCCTCGGAATCAACTGGCTCGTGCCGCACGGATTCCACTATTCCTTCGACGGCTTCCGCAAGGAGGATGCCGGACGCTCCTTCTTCTTCCAGAGCGGAGACTATCGCGAATTCCACAGGTTTGCCGACTATACCTCGCGGATCGGACACATGCTCGGAAACGCAGAAAGCGAAGCATCCCTGTGTGTGCTTTACCCGAACGCATTCTTCCGCTCGCTTATGCCGGGTGAGCACGAACTCGCATCGGAATACCGCGAAAAGCTGTTCCAATGCAATCAGGCGCTGATCAACGCGCACATCCAGTTCGAATACGCCGACGAAATATCCGTAAACAATGCGGAGAAAGTCAGAGGAGGATTCAAAATCGGTGAGAAAGTCTATACCGCACTCCTGCTTCCGTTCGACATGAAATGGAACGGCAGGATCAGTGCCCTGAAATATCCGGAAGCCATGAAAAAACTCCGCGGACGCGACGGCTTCACACTTTCCGCCGAAAATGGATTCGACCCTGCCATGCTGATGACTCTGCTCAAGCGCAATTCGGAAGGACGTGTCCTTTTTGCATTCAACAACACGTTCGGAAGCACGGTCGTCAGGCTTGAAGCTGAAAACAGGCACGGAATCTTCCTTTACGACGCCGATTCTGATTCGTATTCCAGACTGAAGGACGGAAAATGCCGCATCGACGGCGCCGCGGCTGCAATGTTCTTCATTCCGGATTCGGAATTCAAGGCCGGGAAATACAGCATGCCGGCCCCCCGCGAAGGCGACTTTGAATATCTCAGGAAACCGGAACTCGAATATATGCCGCCGGATGTCAAGGTGCTGGCGGCAGTCCGCGACTGGAAAGTCCGGTTCGGCAGAAAATCCTTCGGACCGATGCGCTTCCCGCTGATGCGGGATTTCATGGGATACGAGACTCAGCGCATGTTCTTCCCCGTGCTCGACACGGCGAACCCCGTCAGGAGCGTCTATCCGGCAAAGGCTGTCTTCCGTGCGGAATTCACGCTTGCGGAAAAGGCTTCGGAAATGCTGTTCGAACGGGATACCTTCGCGGGGCAATGCACGGTGCTGCTGGACGGCAAAGCGGTTTCCGCTCCGGAACGCAGGCTCGTCTACGACGCATGGAACATGGTCTCCGCCGTGAATCTGGCACCCGGAAAGCACACGCTCGAAGTGTACTGGGAAAATGCAGTCGAGTTCGACGGACTCCGTTCCCTGATCTACTTCCTGTAAAACGCAGCGGGATCGTGCTCCGGGACATGCGGACTTCAGTTCATCTGCTGTCCCGGACGCGTTCCAGTTTCAGCGCGGCATAGTCGTATTTCTTCAGGGCAAAGGAAACTTTTCCGCCGGAAACTTTCATGGGGGTTCCGGTCTCGAGGTCGGATGCGGTAAAGTTTTTTCCAAGGCCGAGCGACGCATGAGGTGTCAGGACGGCGTTTCCTCCTCCGCCCCAGTCGCAGACGATGACAATGGCCGAATCCTTCTTTGAAACGACAAGCGAGGACGAATCCAGATTTTCTATTGTGACCGGATGGTTTTTCTCCCAGTACTCCGAGACATCGACTCCGGGAAGCCCGTAGCCGAAATCCATCAGTTTCTTCAGGACGGCCTGATATTCCATGTGGGAAACTTTTGCGCCTTCCTCATGCCAGGTAAAGAGCTTGATCTCATGAGTCAGGGCCACGCCCGATGCAGTCCGTTTGATGCGTTTCTCCTCTTCCGGGGTTCCGCCGGAAACGAGCAGCAGACCGAAAGGAACGTTTCCGAACTGTCTCCCGATGTTGACGGCGCGGATTCTCTCTCTGGAAAACCGTTCCTGATAAGGAGTGCATTTCAGGAAAAACTCCCAGCCGATCTGGGCGTATCCCATTCCAATGACGGGGGCGACGGCCGTGTTTGTCATGTGTGTAAGGGTCATCGGCCGCGCAATGCCGTTTTCCATGCTCATGACCGTGGCGCGCCGCACCCAGTCGCGCATGTGGTGCCAGCCGAAAGCCGGATGCAGGACGCCGTCCGGAGCGCGCCATGCGTCCGTGGTCAGCGTGCTTTCCGAAGCAGAGGGATAGACATTGTCGATATAGAAGCTGAACGGAAGCCGTTTCTGCATGATGGAATAATTCCATGCCGCATAGTCACGGCAGGATTCCGTTGGATCGAGCTGATAGGAATTGCTTGAACCGTACGGCCAGTCACGGTCGGGGAACCGCGTCCGGCTCCACTCGTCCATAAAGATTTTTGATTCTTCGCGGTCCAGGCGCAGACCGCGTCCGTTCGTGTAAAAGAGCAGATGCGAAGGCCGGATTTTTGACAGCAGGCGCGCGGACAGCGTTCCCGTGTGATACCGATAGCGTTCCGCGTGTTTTCTGCGGTCCTGCGGATTGGAGACGGAATCCAGCATCCTGCCGTAGCCGGCATTCCATCGGTTCAGAAAACCGGGATCAAAGGTTCCATCGGCGATGCAGGCCTTCATAAAATCAAGGAAGGAAAGGTCTCCGCCCCGCACCATGACATCGTCGCATTCCGTTTCGGCGCCCCATATCTGGGTATTCCCGACAAGAAAGAAGTTGTTGTCTTTTCCTGTCGGTTCAAAGTAGCCTATGGTCTGCCGTCTCCAGTCCGGGGCCATCGGCTTGACCGGTGTCGCCTGATACTGAACGGTCACCGTTTTTTCTCCTGAGATTTCAGTTGGACGGGATATAAGCGTGCAGATCATGCTGACAGCTCCGTTTTCCCGGACGATCCGCTGCGCCGGGGTATCGGGCGCGTTGGAAAAATTTCTGTCGCTTTCCATGCAGACTGCAAGTCCCTGCCGTTCATTTCCGATCCAGAGATAAGGCACGCATGCGCACTGGACCGGAGACCGTGCCTGGCGGACGGCGTGCCAGAGTTCGCCCGTTTTCTTTGAAAGTCCTCCGGAACGATACGGATGATGGATCCCGTCGCCGACTGCGTGAAACAGGCTTGCCGCGGACTGATTGACCGGAAAGGTCAGATGCAGATCGTCGATGCGCCCTTCCGGCAGAGTGAAATTCCATGTGACAAGCCCGTCGAAATCCATGGCGAGGCTGAAGCGGCCTTCCGCCCCGTTCCAGTGCCAGCGGCCTTCGGCTTCCGCGCGGAGCGGGGAAGTCCGCACCCATCGGAAGGAAATGCCCTCGGCGCGTCCAGTTCTGCCATTGAATTTTCCTGCAAGTTCCGCCGGGGCGGCCATCAGGGGAATGCCTTCGGAAACGATCTGTTCCGGCAGCCCGAGTCCGGTAAAATTGAACCGTCTGAGCACGCATTCCGCCTGGCGTCCGTCCGTCTTGAGCGGAGTAAACCTGGGCGGCAGGATTTCGCTTCTGCCGATTCTGCTGCCCTGCCATTCAAACGTTTTCCGCGTGAATTCCGCCGAGAGCGGTTTCATGGAGGAGCCGGGGATATCCAGTTCGATGTGATACTTCCCGTCTTCCAGCGGAGGCAGCCGCCAGAAATCCGTTTTCGCTGTGCCGTCCGCGGAAACCGGAAGGACTGTGCGGGCCAGAACCTTTTCCGGCGTTCCGGAACGGGAAAGGGAAACTCCGACATGTCCGATTTTCCCCGCTTCCTTCCCGAGAAGCCTGCCCAGACTGCATTCAACGGCAAGCGCGTTTCTGGTCGGGGAATATGCCGTCTGGAACGCGGCGGCCCGTTCGTCGCGTCCGAGAAACGCATTGCCTGACTGCTGCAGCTGGAAATAGAAGTTGCGCCGATAAAGCGGGAGACCGCCGTCGATGGAATAGAGGTCGATTTCCGCATAGACGGGTTCTCCCGGCATGCCGACGGAACGGAGCACGAGGTCTTTCTCTTCTCCCGGCGCAAACCGGACGATCCGGTCGACGGAGGTTTCTCCCGAAAACTGGGGAACCGCTTTCATGTGGACGCGGACGGAGGCCGCCCGGACCGGACTGTTCTGTATTTTCACACGGAGTCCCGGCATGGTTTCGCTCTCGCCGCACAAGGCCGTATGCCATACCGCCGGAATGCCGCCGCGCCAGAGGAACCGCGGCATGGTAGACGGTTCGATGAACGGCGCCGAATCCGCAGACAGCTGGGAAGCGGGATTTCCCGATTTCAGATTGCTCCAGTTGCGGCAGATGCGCAAACCGATCCCGTGTTCCAGTGCGGCTTTGTCCAGCTTCATGGAATCCAGCGGCAGAGCGGCTTCCAGAATCCAGAATCCGTTTTCAATGCGGCTTTTCATCTTCCATGCCGGATTCCAGTCGGCTGACCGTCCATTGCTGTGGCATTTGCCGAAGACTGGCCCTGAAAAATTGAGAATCCCCTGATAGATCGTGTGTCCCGAGGCGCCGCCCGGAGCAGGATCAATGTCCAGTTCCAGCGCATCCTGGATTTTCAGCGGATTGTCATTGCCGATCGGCTTGGGGGTTCTTCCGACCAGCTGACCGTCCGGTGAAACCTCGGAACGCATGGCCAGGTAAAGCATTTTCCCGTCGCTGGCCGCATAATAGGTGTTCGCAACGTTCAGAAGAGAGGCCTGTTTATAGGGAAACAGCCTCTCAATCCGGACCGCCTCACGATATTCGCCCTCCCGCAGAAATCCGTCAATGACTGGAGCTTTTTCAGCAAACGGAACCGCGAATGCCGGGACTTTCAGAACTTGCGCGTTGACCGATTTCGGGACATCAAATCCCGGATCGATTCCGGGATTTTCCTCCGGATCGAAGCTCAGCGAAACTTTCTTTACTTCCACCACGCTGTCCTTCATGGCGGAAATCCCGACGGAAAAGCTCGTAAAATCCTTGTCCGGGACGGACAGGACGTACTCGAGTTTTCTGAAGTTGTCATTCAGGTGGAGATATGGCGATCCGACGGTCCGAAGGTGCCTGGATCCCGCCTTGAGCGGCAGGACGAAGTTCGTCCGCCCGCGGCCTCTGGCCCACAGTTCCAGCCGGTAGACGGCGCCGGGAACACCCGGAAGACCGTCGCATCTGCTGTTTTTCAGTCTGCATGCACATTCGCCGGTCGCTGCGAGGGTGTATCCCCATGAATTTTCCTCAAAGGCGATCCGCATGATTTTTTTCCTGCCGTTTTCCAATGGAACCGCCTGCAGTTTTCCCGCATTGACCGTCCAGCCGCAGGGACATCCATCCTTTTCTGCGGAAAATTCGCCGAAGCGCAGCATCTCAACAGGAGCGGCCGCGCAGAAGACCGCCGGAAATGCGCAGAGAAACACATAAAAAAATTTCATCGGAGCTTTTTCCCTTTACAGGTTGATCTGCCACCATTCATAGACGGAATCGTTCGTATCGACGGCGGTAATCCGCTTTCCTGCAAGATTGCCGGCATGGCCGTCGACCCAGACAATATCGGTACCGCGTCCGAGGACCGCCTCGGGATAATTGATGATTTCACTTCCCATGGATGGGTGGCGGTATGCAATGCGGTCGTGGGAGTTGTATGCCGTGTTGAAATACAGGGCCCTGGCGCTTCCGTCGAACAGCCACAGCTTTGTTGCCGGATGCCGGATTTCCGAAATTTTAGCCGGCATTCCCTGAACGCCGCTCTTCGGGGAAGGCCCGCGGAACTGCCGGTCGCTGATGCAGCTGTTGGGAATGTAGCTGCAGCCGCAGGCCCCGCCGTTCCCGGTTCCTTTCTCAATCGGCGTCTTGTCCGAGGGACAGACGAAGATCTTCACTTTCGCGCTTCCCATCCTTGGCATGACTCCGTATCCGCCGCCGACGTCAAGTCTGGAAACCTGGACGTTCAGATAGGGGGCGAGGAATGCGATATACATGTAATAGCTTGCCGCGTTCCCGGGAAAATAATCGTTGTCGGAAACGTAAAGATTTGTGACGGCCCCCATCTGCCGCAGGTTGCCGGTGCAGCTGATGGTGCGTGCAAGGTCCCTTGCCCTGTTCAGAGCCGGAAGGAGCATTCCCGCCAGGATCGCGATGATCGCGATCACGACCAGGAGCTCTATCAATGTAAAATTCGCTCCCGTGGACCGTCCCCCATGTTCCGTTTCATTGAAATTCCATTTCATCTTCGGACCTCCTGAAATTTGTTTTTCCGCCGTCTTCAGTTATATTATACAGCAAAAGAAGGATTATTCCATGTCCTGCCGTGAGGAAAAGATATCAAAACCGATTATTTTAAGCAGTCTGTCGCAGGAACTTCCCGTCATTGAACAGCATTACAGGAGGAGAAAAAATCTTTTTGCAGGCGGAGCTTATCCGGAACTTGATCTTCAGGTCAGGAATGTGGTGTTTTTCTTCGATTACGGCGATCATTCCAGGAATCTGCCCAGCCTTCACAACCGCTATTCCCTGATTTTCAACCTGAGTGAACCGATGCGTTTTTTCCTGGACGATGTCGAGCTGGCGGTCAGGCCCGACAATTTCGTTCTGGTGTTTCCATTCCAGAAGCATTCCTACGGCAGACAGGTCAACTGTGAAAATCACAAGCGAATTCATATCATGTTCGATCTGGAGAATGTCGAGAACGGGAAACTTCTTGTCCTGAAGGACCATGTTCACAAGATTACGCAGACGGAACTTAAAATCCTGAAAATGATCATTCAGACCGTCATCGGGAACGATTACGCTCAGAATCAGGGCGCCGTCCCTCATCTTGTCGAAGCCTTTCTGGAGGCCGCGGCCGGCAGCCTGAATAAGAAATACAGTGCTGTCCCCTCCAGCCGTCCGGAAGATATCCCCGGACAGATCCTTGCCTATGTGCTCTGCAATCTGAACAATAAACTCTGTCTGAAAAAAGTGTCGGATCACTTTAAGATTTCCGAATCGCATCTCCGGATGCTGTTCCGGCGGAGACAGGGAAGATCTTTCGGAAAGTTTCTCCGCAACATCAAGCTCTTCAATGCCATGGAAATGCTGTCGGACAGCAACCTCACGGTTGCTGAAATCGCCGAAAAATATGCGTACGCGGACGGTTTTTCGTTCAGCCGGGCATTCAAGAAGGAGCTGGGCATCTCGCCGCGGGATTACAGAAAAAGGTTTTCCGCCGCCCTGCACATCTCATGACCGGGGACAGAGACACCTGACCGCAGAATGTGACAAATGGGTCTCCGCCGTCACTCTGACGCCCGGAAGGCATGCGCTCGATTTTCACAGGGTGCATGTTTTTTTGAATCCTGCCGATGAATCGTCGGCAGAAAACTAGTCGCGCATGAACTCCACGATCAGATGCCGCGGACGCGGTCCGTCAAATTCGCACAGATAGATTGCCTGCCAGATTCCCAGCGCGAGTTCACCTTCGCGCACGGGAATCAGCACCGAAAATCCCACCATGGACGCCCGCACATGCGCGGCACTGTTGCCTTCCGCATGACGGTAGAACTCCTCGTCCCGGGGGACAAGCCGGTTCAGCTTCTCCAGAATGTCATGGCAGACATCCGGGTCGGTGTTCTCGTTGATCGTGACGGCGGCGGTGGTGTGGGGACAGTAGACCAGACACGCGCCGTCGGTCATATCCTTCGGGATCAGGGCCTTCACGTGTCTGGTGACGTCGACCATTTCGTCGGCGGAATGCGTACTGACATCGATTTCAGGCATGGCTGGACTCCCGGTTCATTTTTTCACTTCTTCGGACGCGGCCTTTTCCGGAGTTTTTGCGGGAGCCGCGGCGGCGGACTCGTCATGCACCTTGCCGAGATATTCGGGCAGGTCGAGTCCGGCCATGCGCGCGACGTCCTGAAGCGGCGGAAGGCTCTTGATCATGCCGCCGAGGAAATCGGCCGTGGCGCTCTTGCCGTTCCTGCCGGAACCGCCGTCCCAGACGGTGACCTTGTCGATCTTGATGTTGCGGATGGCTTCGGTCTGGAGCTGGACGATCGAATCGAGTTTTTCGATGATGAGCATCTTGGAAGCGGAATCCGCATTTCCGCCGCAGGAATCGACGATCTGTTTGAAGCCTTCGCCCTTGGCCTTGAGGATTTCGAAGTTTCCTCTGGCCTGGGCATCGAGTTTTGCGAAGATGGCGTCGGCTTCGCCTTTGGCCTCGCGGCGGCGTTTTTCGGCTTCGGCCTCGGCCGCGATGACGGTCTGTTCCTTGTCGATTTCGGCCTTGACGATGGTTTCGGCCTTCTGGCGTTCCATTTCCATCTGGGCGCGTGCGATCTGTGCGACCTTCTGGGCGTCGAAGTCGGCCTTTTCGATGTTGGCGGTGGCGATCTTCTTTGCGGCTTCTCCGCGGCGGAAGGCGTCGGCCTCCTGTTCGATTCGGGTGGCGTTGGACTTTGCGATTTCAATGGAGGAAAGGTTTTCGCCTTCGATTGCGGTGGCGTCGGCCTGCTTGACGGCGATTCTGCGGTCGCGGTTGGCGTTGGCCTCTCCGGCCTGGGCGGAGGCTTCGGCGTTGGAAACGGCGATGCGCTGGTCTCTGCGGGCTTCGGCCTCGCCGGTGCCGCCCTTGCGTTCCTCTTCGGCCACGTCGATTCTGGCCTTGTTGATGGCTTCTGCGGCGGCGCGCTTGCCGATGGCGTCGATGTAGCCGCTCTCGTCGGTGATGTCGGTGATGTTGACGTTCAGGAGCTGGAGTCCGATCTTGTTCAGTTCCTCGGCCACGTTCTGCTCAATGTTGCGGAGGAAGGTTTCGCGGTCGGAGTTGATCTGCTCGATCGTCATGGAGGCGATCACCAGACGGAGCTGTCCGAAGA
>CAZHPP010000105.1:0-9875 GCA_964534535.1 uncultured Victivallales bacterium
CCGAGTTTTCCGGCAGGAAAGCGGGCGAGCCCAGACACCGGAAACTCTCCTCGATCCGGAGCGCGGACGCATGGAGATCCTTCCAGTAGTCGCGGATGGAACGGACCGGAGCGTCGGCGGGCAGGACGGAATCCAGGTCTGCCAGAGAGAAAGCTGCGCTTTTCTTCAGTTTTTCCAGTTTTGTCTTGGAGATTTCAGGCGAAGCGTTTTCCCATTTCATATTCTGCCAGGCCCCCAGGGCCTGCCAGTCGTCGAACAGTGCATGGGAGATCTTTTCCAGGGAATCGGCCGAAACGAAGACCTCGTTCTGGGGAAAAGTTCCCATCTGCCCCGTCAGGAGTTCCAGTTCATGAACGACGTCGACTTTTTTCCCGTTGCATTCAAAGGAACTGAGATGATCCCGGAACTGCCGGACGGCGGACAGCACGGACTCGTCGTTTTCAAACTTTTCCGGGATGAAGGAAAACTGAGTGCGTTCGCTCAGAATCTGCTTATGGAGGGGAACCATCTGCGGAATTCCATTTTTGCCCTGCGTACCGGGGTGCTGCTGGCGGTAAAGATTCACCAGCTCGTTGATCCCCTGGACCTTGCGTTTTCCCGGTTCCGGAGAACGGCCGCCGATCAGGAGATTGAACCAGTCGATCCCCTTCTGGGTCAGCAGACGGTTGTATCCGTTGACGGAAAAGATGTCATTCAGGGATTTTCCGTCAAGGACATCGCCGAGTTCCTTTTCCGCCTGGACAAGGACTTCTGGACAGAGCGCCGTCAGTTTCCGGAACGTGTCGATGTCAGCGGCAAAGCGCGGAAAATTTTCATGGACCAGACGAAACGCCACAGCGGTCTGGATTGGATCCGCACTGTAGACATTTTCCCTGTTTTTATTGAAGTCCATGAAATATCCGCTGAAACGTTTGAATTTTTCAACGGCATTCTGTTTTTCGCGGTTTTCCGGAAGGATTTCCAGGCGGCGGGGAAGCAGTTCCGCGATGATTTCCTTATTAAAAAGATTTTTCCAGTCCTTGTGCTCCGTGAATTTTTTGCAGACGGCCCTGCGGAATTTTTCCTGTTCCTTCTCATAAGGTTCTTTCGCATCGGCTGCCCTTTTCTGAAACTGTTCCAGCTGGACATGGAGCGGATTCCAGTCAAGGCTCAAGTCCTTCAGGGCATCGTCGATGAACCAGCGGTGGAACTCGTCGATTTCCGGTTTTACGATCTTTGCAGCCTCGGCCAGTTCCCGGTCTTCCCTCAGATAATCCTGCATTTTCTGCGCAGTGTCTCCCTGAGGGATCAGTTCGAACCGAAGCGTTTTCTGAACCTGATAGAGCCCGATGTAATCGTCGAACAAAGCCATACAGACCTCCTTTAACTAGGGTTGATATTTTACTGCATAATTTAAATTGTGAGAGTGGACATTTTTCGTCTCCATCCTGCATCAGACTCATTAATTTAACTGCAGTATGTCAAAAAGTCAAAGTTTCGGCACTGCCATGACATTTCTGCCCGTGCTGCTTCTTCCTGATCTTTTCCGGCTGCAGAGAGATTCTTGAAAACTCCGCTTTTCCGCGGTATATTATCCGCCATGATTACCGAAAGCAGATACAAGCGCGAAATCAGCGTTGTCCAGGAAATCAGCTCCATCACGGTCAACGAGCGCAACGCCGAAAAAATTCTGAACCGGATGCTGGAAGTCCTCAACCGGCAGATGGGAATGCTCCGCGGCACATTCACCATGCGTCACGGAAACACCCTCGCCATCGAAGCCTCCACCGGACTCCGCGAAGAGGAGAAAAACCTCGGACGCTACCGCGTCGGCGAAGGAATCACAGGACATGTGGCCGAAACGGGCGAACCGCACATCGTCCCCGACATTTTCCAGGACCCGCATTTTCTCAACCGCACCGGACTTTCCCTGAAACCCGGCGAGACGGCCGCTTTCATCTGCGTGCCGATCCGGCATCAGGGCGCGGTCATCGGGACTCTCAGCATCATCCGGCTGCTGGAGCCGGAAACCGACCTCGACCGCGACGCCTCGCTCCTGCAGATCGTCGGCAACATCGCCGCTGACGCCGTGGCGGTCCGTCTCTCCGAAAAAGAGGAAATGTCCATCCTGCAGGAGGAGAACCGCAAACTCCGCAGCATGCTGAGCGACAATCCAGGGGAGCTCGTTGGCACCAGCAGCGAAATGCAGAAGATCTTTCAGCAGGCGCGGCAGGTGGCGGCCTCGGACGCCACGGTCCTGATCCGCGGCAGCACAGGCACAGGCAAGGAGATGCTCGCGCGCGCGATCGTGAAACTTTCCCGCCGCAGAGACAAGCCGTTCATCGCCCTGAACTGCGCCGCGCTCCCCGAAAATCTCGTCGAAAGCGAACTGTTCGGACACGAAAAGGGGGCGTTCACCGGAGCGACCTCGCGCCGCATCGGGCGCGCCGAAGCCGCCGACGGAGGCACGCTGTTTCTCGACGAAATCGGCGACCTCACGCTCCAGACCCAGGTCAAACTTCTGCGGTTTCTGCAGGAGCGCACCTTCTGCCGCGTGGGCAGCAACGCGGAACTCCGTTCGGACGTCCGGTTCCTGGCCGCGACGAGCCGCAATCTGGAGGACCTCATGGCCCGCAAACTCTTCCGGGAAGACCTGTTCTACCGGCTGAATATTTTCCCGATCTACATGCCCGACCTCACCAAGCGCCGCAGCGACATCATTCTGCTGGCCGAGCACTTCATCGAAAAGATGAATGTGAAGTACGGCAGGAAGGTTACGCGCATCTCCACGCCCGCAGTCAACCTGATGATGAGCTATCACTGGCCCGGAAACGTGCGCGAGCTCGAAAACTGCATCGAGCGCGCCATCCTCACGTCGACGGACGACTGCATTCACGCGTTCAATCTTCCGCCCTCGCTTCAGACGGCGGGCGGGGTCGGGCGCACGCTGCTGCCCGGCGGAAATGCCTCGCTCGAGACCATGGTGAACTCCTACGAGCGCGAACTGATCGTGGAATCGCTCAAGCGCAACAATGGAAACATGTCGGCGGCGGGACGCGATCTGGGCCTTTCTCCGCGCGTGATGCATTACAAGATTCACAAACTCGGGATCACGGTCGAGTGGTATGTCGGAGAGCGTTCGGGGAGCGGCACGCAGCCTTCCGGAACTTCCGCCGCATAACGGAATGCGGTTCCGGCCTTACAGCTGCCGTTCCAGAAACTGATATCCCGCTTCGAGCGCATCGGGGGGCGGACGGTGTCCGGAAGCATGATTCAGGAATCCGAGACGTTCCGGATGATTCCGATAGCCTTCCGCCGTTTTCATGAGCTCGAAACTGCGGTTGTCGTCAAACTCCCCGGCGATCAGGAAAAACGGTTTCGGCGCGGCGGAATCAAGCAGTCCCGCATGCGTCATGCCCTTTGCCTTGAGAAGGTCAAGTTTGACGCCCCAGTACCACGGATCATTCCAGTTGCTCTGTTCCCAGAGAAATCCGAAATCGCTGGCAAGGATCGCCCTGATCCTGGGATCGAGACAGCCTGCATAAAATGCCATCTTCCCGCCGAGGGAATGTCCCGCGATTCCGATTCTTCCTGAATCGACTCTGGCGTCGGATTCCAGGGAATCGACCAGCAGCTTCGTATCAAAGACGAGTTTGCCGATTCCGGTCCATCCGGGCTGATCGCGCAGGAGGACCGCGGAAGCATCGCTCCAGCGCTGGAAATCGCCCCGGTCCCGGGTCGATGGAGTGTAGGTCAGATGATACGAATCAGCGGAGGCCGCGGCGAATCCGCGGCGCACCAGATGCAGCATCATTTCGATTCCCGCGTAAGACGGCAGTTTTTCACCCGTTTCCGGTTCGTATCCTAGCATGGCTTCCGGGAAGTAGAACGGGACTGCGACGGCGGGAACGCGTCCGCTGCATTTCTTGGGGAACACCTTCAGCACGCGCTGAAACGTGCCGGGGCCGTTGGCCTGACTCCAGAGTTCCCCGTCGAATTCGGGTTCATCGTATTGTTTCAGCAGCCGGCAGGACGGTTCGAACTCGTAGTGTTCGGGGGTTCCGATTTCCGTCAGCCATTCCGTCTGAGATTCCCGGTTCATGGGCATTCCTTTCCAGTGGTTTTGATTATTATATACAGAAGTTTTCTCATTTCAAGGGGGAACCCGCTTTTTTTGAAAAAATCAAGTAAAATCAAGTAATGCTACTTGACAAAATGAGATTTATATGATATAATGTTACACAGAACGGAAAAAACACATGATCAAACAAAAACATCAGCAGCTGTTCGACATTCTGCGGGAAGAACTCCGCGGCGGAAAATGGCCGAAAAAAGAGAAACTCCCGAATCTGAAGGAACTGGCCGCCATGTACGATGTCAGCATCAACGTGGCCTCCAAGGCGGTGGAGCTCCTGAAGAACGCCGGGCTTGTTTCCGCGAAGGTGGGCGACGGCATCTATTCGGAGACCTCGGGCGCGCCTGACCTGATTTCATTCCGTTATTCGGGCGACCGGATGTTCGGAAAATACCGCGGCGCAAAGGTCCTGCGTCTGCTTCTGGAGGACAATACGGAGGAACAGATGAAGTTCTGGAACTCCGTCTTTGAGAAATTCACGCTGGAAAATCCGGATATCGAGCTGGAAGTGAACTACA
Source organism: uncultured Victivallales bacterium (assembly GCA_964534535.1). GTDB lineage: Bacteria > Verrucomicrobiota > Lentisphaeria > Victivallales > UBA1829 > CAZHPP01. The sequence continues at coordinate 4,633 of CAZHPP010000105.1, forward strand.
ATCTTCCCGGAAAGAACCACGAAGACGGCTTCGATATGGCGTTCGGCGGGGTTCAGTTCCTTGCCCGGAGCGGATTCACGCCGGATCAGCTGTACGATTTCTCCGTTCTTGAAGAATTTTACCCGGAGATTTACCGCGGTCTGCTGCTGAATCCCGGCGATCTGGCCTTCCGCGGAAGTTCGGACTATTTCCCCTACGGCGCCGTGGCAAAGTACCTTGTTTCCGCAAAAAAGATCCCCACTCCGCTCGAAAATGAAGACGTGATGGATTATATCGAACGCGTCGCCGTACCTGCAAAAACCGGATATTCCATTCAGCAGGGGCTGGCCTTCCTGGCCGGATGCGGACTGGAGTTTTTCAATCCGGAAACAGGCGGATTCCAGATGCCGCCGCATGAAAAAGTGCTTTCCGTTTTTTCCCGCGCGAAAAAACTGTATGAGAACGGTTCTCTGGTCTGGCTTCACGGTCATTTCTCCGACTATGAGAAAATCTGGGAAGCGCCCGCCGGCGGAAAGATCGGCATGGCGGAAGTCATGCTGAACGGACTTGACAGGATTCCGGACCTTGCATCGTGCACCGTTCTGCCTTATCCCTGCGGAAAATTTTCCAGGATGAACGTGACGGCGGCCTGCGTGAAGCGTTCCTGCCGATTCCCGGAGGAGTGCGCACGCGTGCTCCGCGCCGTGCTCTCCCGCGAAGCCCAGAAACAGATGCTGAAAAACAGGATTGCATGTCCGCTTCTGCCGGGCTTTTCCGATTCCGACGCTGTTCTGGAAAAATACCGGCTGGGATTCGAAGATGTCCCGGACCTTGTCCTGAACGATGCGTTCTTCGACGTGATCGCATGGGAGTTCTTCTATTTTCTCAACGGACGCCGCGGAAGCGAGGTCTGCCGCATGATCGAATCCAAGATGAAATATTTCATGAACGGAGCCGGACGATGAACATTCCGTGGACCCATTCCATTTCACAGGAAACGCTCGAATCGAGCGCACGCCGCATCGCGGACTGGATTCTCCGGAACCAGTACAAAGTCGACGATTCCAATGCGGCCGCAGGGAACTTCCTCTGGATGGCCGGCCCGGACGGCTCGACTTATCCCGGCAACAACTGGAACTGCGCCTTTGCGGCCATGGGGCTGATGCGCGCCGCCGATCAGTTCGGCGAAGAAAAATACCGGTCCTCCGCGCTCGCCATGGGCAACTATCTCAAAAGTCTCCAGATCTTCAGTCCCTTCCTGAAAAAACATTACGGCGCGATCCGGGAACTTTCCCCGCAGTGCCCGTGGTGCTACACGCGGGACGCGCTTTCCGCCGCGTGGGGATTCCTGGACCTTTACAAGTATACCCATGATCCCGAATATCTCGAGCGTGCCGTGCTCTGGACCGAATGGTTCCGGCGGGAAGGCATGGATTCCGACGGCTGGCCGAAGTGGGGAATCGATTTCGAACCGCCGTTTCCGGGGAATCAGCCGCATGCGCGCGACAATATGCAGGGATGTTTCCATGGCGGCGGGCTCAATTTCTTCGAACGTCTTGCACAGGTTACGGGCGATCCGAAATACACGGGGAAGTTTTACGAGAACATTGCGGACCTGCTGGTTTCCCGCATTCAGCAGCCGGACGGCTTTTTCATTTCCGTGGAACGGTCCACGGGGAAGCCGCCGGAGACCGATCCGCAGGGCGGACTTCACCGTTCCAACGACGATTTCTGCACGCTGGGACTGCTGGGCGCATGGAAGATTTATCACAAGCCGGAATACAGGCGGAGCATTGAAAGGTTTCTTGCCGCCGTGTTCGCGCGTCAGGATGCGGAAGGCTCATTCGAACAGCGCTGTGCCGGGATCCCCGTGGTCCTGAACACCGTGCTGGAATGCGGGGATGAATTCCCGCTTCCGGAGGGCGCCGGAGAAAAATGCGTGCTGGCGATGAACAGCCTGCTGAAGCGCCAGTTCCCGGAAAGCGCGCCGGGGACGCATGCGGGGGCGTTTGACGAGAATCTGGACGGCTGGAGCAGTGCGCGTTCCGCGTGCTATGCCCTGCTTCTGTGGCTGAAACTGCTGAAACTTTTCCGCAGTGGGAAAAAACAAAGATAAAAGACACCAACACAAGGAGGTTTTTATGCTGAAGAACAGGATGGAGACAGTTGGAAGAAGGGCCGGATTTTTTACATTGATCGAGCTTCTGGTCGTAATTGCGATCATCGCGATTCTGGCCGGCATGCTCCTGCCCGCGCTGAACAAGGCAAGGGAGAGTGCAAAAGCGATTTCCTGCGTGAACAAGCTGAAGCAGATCGGATTCGGCTATTCCATGTATGTCAATCAGTCCGACGGACGCTTCACAGGCGGGAAGGACGATGTCTACATACTTGCAAAATTGGACCTGATGAATCATGCCGATACCGGTGTCTCATTCAAGGGATTTGAACAGTTCTTCTGCCCCAGCGACAACGAAAACATCATCAATGAACTTCCGGTCAATTACACCTGCGATTATTATCTTCGCTACGACCTGTATTCTTCAGGCACTCCGGCCGTCTACCGGGTTGTTGCCAGGATCAAGAATCCGTCCACGCATGTCGTCACGGTGGAAGGCCGGCGGAATTACAGTTCCATCGGGAATTACAACGACAAGCACTGCCGCTGGCGGCATTCCGGAGGGAAGGCGATGAACCATTTGTGGATGGACATGCATGTTGCATCGAAGACCCTGAGCTACTGGACGGCCATTCAGACGAATCATGCGACGCAGGATTTTTATGTGGAATCCTGGTATTACAAACAGTAAGAGACAGTTGTTTGCAGTTTGATGCAGCCAAAAGACAACCATACAGAAAGGAACTTGTCCGAAATGCGTATCTTAAAGTGGATTTCATCGGCGGCCGCAGCGTGTTTCCTGATGTCGTCAATGCAGGCGGCTCCGTCCGCGGTTTTCCATGCGCAGTTTGATCAGGATTTTCAGGCGCTCGGCGGGAAGGATGGAAGTGTCAAGGGAAAGCATTCGCAGGAAATGCTGTGGGAAACGCTGGCTGCGTATCTGCGTCCCGGCGTGGTCGGGAACGCCGCTGTCACGGGGTGTACGCCGGATAAGAAACAGGGATTCAATATCGTTTACCAGAACCAGGATTTCCTGAAACCGGATTCCGGAGCGGCCGCAATGTGGGTGAATCCGGTCGACTGGACGGTCACGGACAAGAGTTATCATGTATTTTTCCGTGCACAGGGGAAAGATGCGGATCTGATTATTTACAAGGTTCCGAACGACTGGGGACCGCGCCTGGTCTTTCTGATCGGTCCATCCAGGAAGGTCAGCGGAAAGAATATCTGGACGATGGTTTCTGTTCCTGTCACCGCATGGAAAGCGGGGCAATGGCATTTTATCGCCGCAGCCTGGGGAGAAGGCAAGGCCGCCCTGTATCTTGACGGCCGGCTGGCCGGGGAACAGGAGATGCCGAATCCTCCGGGCGCTTTCAGCAAGATCGGAGTCGGCGGCCTTTATCCCACGAAATGGCAGGGATCCCAGGGAACCACCCTGATCGACGAGGTGATGCTGTATGACAGAAAGCTGAATGCGTCCGATGTCCGCGAACGGTATCTTTCCTACGGGAAGGGGTTCCTGAATGAAGCAGGCGGAAAGCCGCCTGTCCCGCAGCATATCATCACGCTGACCGATGAAGGGAAGAAAGAGATTGACGTGCAGTTCCGAATCGACAGCGTGCAGAAAGACGGAATGCCGTACAGGGCGGAAGTCATATTCCAGGGGCCGGCGGAAATCAGACACAGCGTTGTTTCCGATGTTCCGCGCTATTCCTGCAGAATTCCATTTTCCGAATTCAAGCCGGGTGATTACCGGCTGACGGTGAACGTCCTCGATTCCGGCAGAAAAACAGTCGGGACGAATGAAATCGGATACCGGTTCCCGAAGAAGAATGAGCCGTGGATGCACAATACGCTCGGAAAATCGGAGATTGTCCCGCCCCCGTGGACTCCGCTTGTCTGGAAAGAAGGCGGCCGAATGATTGAATGCTGGAACCGGGAATACCGGTTCGGGGATTCTCTGCTTCCGGAACAGATCGTTTCCGGCGGCGAAAAGCTGTTCTCCCTGCCTTCCGTCCTGAAGCTCAACGGCAGGATCCTTTCGCCGAAGACGGGGATCCGGGATGTCAAAGCTTCTCCGGTGGCGGTCGACTTTACCGTTTCCGCGGCGGCGGATGAAATAGTTCTGGAAAATCATGTCCATGCGGAATATGACGGTTTCCTGTGGTTCGAACTGACTCTGAAGCCGCAGAAGCCGATCCGTTTTGAACACCTGAGCCTGGAATTCCCGTTCCGGGCCGAAACTTCCAGACTCTTCAATTCGATGACCAAATACTATCTTGACTACAAGCCCGGAGCGTCCGGCGCATTCAAGGCATACGGCATGAACCTCTATCATGCACCGCGCGTGATGTTCGTCGGAAACGATTCCGCCGGCATGGAGTGGGTCTGCGAGAAAATGCCGGACTGGTACAACAGCAATCAGGAAAAAAGCCTGGAACTCCGTCCGGGAAAGGACGCGAACCGACTGGTCCTCAACCTGATCGACCATCCGGTCGAAATCGGGAAACCGCTGACTTACCGCTTTGGAATCCAGGCGACGCCCGTGCGCCCGCTTCCCAAAAACTGGCGGATGCGCCGCATGTCCGCTCCGGGCGGAATCACCCCGTTCTGGGAAGCCACGGTCCGTCATGCCAGTCTTGATCCAGAGCATCTTCGTCCCGATTATGAAAAGAGCGTGCGCGCGGCCCGTGCGAAATACAGCCATGTTCCGCTTTATCTTGCCGGATTTACCAATACGCCCGTCCTCCGCGACTGGCCCTACTACTGCGCCGAATGGAGCCTGAACCCTCCGGAAACCGGGTTCTACGGGGCGGAGAACAATCCGAGGGAGATCTTCGCATGGCACTGCACGGTCCCGCAGAGTTATCAGGACTGGTATCTTTATTCCCTTGATGCATTCACAAAGAAATACGGGTTCAGAGACCTGTACTTTGACAATCAGGACGCCCAGCTCTGTTCCAATGCAAAGCACGGATGCTCCTGGCGCGGAAGCGACGGGAAAACCTACGAGACATACAACCTCCTCGCAACAAGGGAGGTCTGCAAACGGATTTATGTCTGGCAGAAACAGAATTACCCGGACGGATACATTATCCGTCACATGTCGGCGAAGGCCGTGACTCCGACCATCGGTTTTGCGGACATG